>NZ_JBBYXK010000002.1:900000-1055432 GCF_039655875.1 Emcibacter sp. SYSU 3D8
GGCACGGCGGCATCGCCCTTGCCCCGGCATCCGGAGTCGCCGCATCCGGAAAGCGGAACGGCGCCGGCAAGCAGCAGGGCGAATGCAACGGGGATCAGAAGGCGCATGAGGCCGGGTTTCCAAGCAGGTCGGGTTGGTTTAGGGTCGGCGCTTGTCGAGGCTTGCGCCCTATATATAGGGTGCAGCGCCAACACGGAAGGATGATGGGTAATGATGGAATATTGGGGGCGCCTGGGCGGCAGGCTCATGATCGCGGTCGCCGTGCTCTGCCTGTCGGCAGGCGCCGCGCAAGCGCAGATGACGCCGGACGCCGAGTTCATCCGCAGCATTCGCAAGCACGATTACGGCAAGGTCCTCCCCTATCTGGTCAATGGCGGCAACCCGAACGGCCGTGAATATGACAGTACGCCGGCACTGGTGGTCGCGGTGGAGATCGGCGACCCCAGCCTGGTCAAGACGCTGCTGGAGTACAAGGCCAACCCGGACCTGTTCAACCGGTCCACCGGCGAGACGGCGCTGATGCGCGCCGCGACCCAGAAGCAGCTCACCTCCGCCCAGTTGCTGGTCTATTACAACGCCGATCTCGACGCGCCGGACAAGCAGGGTGAAACCGCTTTGATCAAGGCGGTGCGGGCCAAATCCGAGGATATCGTCGCGCTGCTGGTCAGCGCCGGCGCCGACGTGACCCTGGCCGACTACACCGGCATGACGCCGTCCGACCACGCGAGGCGCATCGGCAATCAGCGCATCGTCAAGATCGTGGAGACGCCGCCGGCCGCCCCGGCGACGGTGTCGGCGCCGGCCACGCCGGCCATCGACCTGCCGCCTACCGTTCCCGACGAGAAGCCGGCCGCCGCGCCGCGTCCGCCCAAATAGGGGCGGCCTTGTTCGGGCTGTTCAGAAAACGGCGCAAGTTCTGCCAGGTCCCGGACCGGACATGTGTCTACGCCATCGGCGACATTCACGGGCGCCGGGACCTTCTCGATGAGGTGATCGGGCGGATCGAAAACCATGCGGCGCGCTATGTGGGCTTCCGCAAGGTGCTGGTCACCCTCGGCGACTATGTGGACCGGGGCGCCGACAGCAAGGGCGTTATCGACCGGTTGCTGGCGCCGCCGGCGGGATTCGAATCGGTCTGCCTTCTGGGCAATCACGAAGACCTGATGTTGCGGTTTCTCAGCCAGCCGGCCGATGGCGGAGTCTGGTTCCAGAATGGCGGCGAGGCGACCATGGCAAGCTATGGAGTGCCGGTTGACGGTTGGGACGTGGACCGGGCCAAGGAATTGCGCGACGCACTGGCCGGGGCGCTGCCGCCGGCCCATCTGGCCTTCCTGCGCGGGCTGGAGATGCAGCACACCGAAGGCGACTATCTGTTCGTGCATGCGGGGGTGAAGCCCGGCGTGCCGCTGCGCCGGCAGGATCCCGAAGACCTGATCTGGATCCGGGACGAGTTCCTGCGATCGACCCGGGATCATGGCAAGGTCGTGGTGCACGGACATTCGGTCGCATTCAAGCCGGAGGAATTCCCCTCGTCCGACCGCCCCAGCCGCATTGGGATCGACACCGGCGCCTATGCAACCGAGCAACTTACCTGCCTGGCGCTGGTGGGCGCCATGCGATCATGGATCCAGACCGAGCAGGATGCGCGGTTCGCCTGAGCGGCGGTTCAGTGGTGATCGTGGCCGTGCGAGGCGTCGCCGTCGGTCGTCCACTTGTCTGCCATGGCCTTGTGCTGCTTCATCCACTTGGCGAACAGGTAGGACATGCCGGCCATCACCACGAAGGTGAAGAGCATGAAGGCAATGAGCAGCGGCAGCTGATCGGGATTGTTCATCGTCGGGACTCCTGAAGGCTTTTCCCGGTTTATATCTCCGGCCTCTCCGGCGGCCAAGCGGTTTCGGGCGCCGGTCAGCCCTTCGTGCCGAAGGTTTCGCCGCCGCCGGCGAGCCATGCGGCCTCCTCCGGCGTGCTTTCACGGCCCAATATGGCGTTGCGGTGCGGGAAGCGGCCAAACCGGTCGATGATCTCCCGATGCAGCTCGGCATAATGCTGGCCAGTCGGGTCGTTCACCGTCCGGAAGAGCGCCACCGAACGGGCCTGGGCTTCGCGGTCCTCGGCGTGCTCGAACGGCAGGTAGAAGAACTTGCGCCACACGCCGGGCATCCGCTGGTCGAAGCCGCGGGCGATCGCCTCCTCGGCGACAGCCATGGCCCGGCCATCCGTCGCGAAAGCGCGGGGCTGGCCACGAAACATGTTGCGTGGAAACTGATCAAGCACCACAACCAGCGCGAGTGCGCCCTCGGGCGAATTCATCCAGCCGTCGAGGTCGCCCCGCGCGGCGCTTTCGAGGGTGTCCAGGAATTGTTCTCTAATGGTGTCGTCAAATGCACGGTCGGGGGCGAACCATGCCTTGAGATCGCGGCCATCGGGGTGATATTGATCCGGGCGGCTCTCGGGCGCGAACCAGAATTCAAGAACGTCATTTGCGGTTGTCACGAGTCCAACACCTTGCCGGCCGAATAGTGGACCATCGGCGACGTTGCCAAATGTCTGCCAAGTCGTTGATACTACAAATTGCGATCGGGAGGGTATATGGGGCAGAGCGCGACCATCGGCAACCAGCCGTGGATTTCGCAGGATCGATCTGACGGCGGCGCCACGCTACAGGCAGGCGGCGCGTGGGTCGTCACAAACTCGCCCCCGCTGTTCGAATCCCTCAAGACGTTGAGTTTCCGCAAGGACGAGCCCATCTTCGTCGACCTTGGCCGGCTCGAGCGGCTCGACACCGCGGGCGCCTGGCTCCTGTACCGCACAGTGCGCGACCTTCGTGCCGCAGGGCACGACGTGGAATACCGGGGCGGCACGGAAGACCAGATGTCGCTGATCGAACAGGCGACCGCCAACGATGCGCTATGCCTGATCGAGGAGCGTGAGCCGAACGTCGTCATCCGGATGCTGGAAGATATCGGCGCCTCGGTCTTGCGGGTCGGTGGCCAGGCGACGGCGTCGCTGGCCTTTGTCGGGCTGCTGATCGAGACGCTGTGGCGCTATACCACGATTCCGCGCCGTTTCCGGCTGACCGCGACAATCAAGCAGATGGAACTGATCGGCCTCAATGCCATGCCGATCGTCGGCCTGATCTCGTTCCTGATCGGAATCGTCATCGCCTATCAGGGCGCTTACCAGCTCCGGTTGTTCGGCGCCGAGATATTCACCGTCAATCTGGTGGTGACCGCGGTGCTGCGCGAGTTCGGCATCCTCCTGTCGGCGATCATCATCGCCGGCCGCTCCGGCAGCGCGTTCACGGCCGAGATCGGCTCGATGAAGATCAACGAGGAAATCGACGCGATGGACACGCTGGCCATCTCGCCGATGGACACGCTGGTGGTGCCTCGCTTCATCGCCCTCGTCATCATGATGCCGCTGCTGACCTTCTATGCCGACATTGTCGGCCTGCTGGGCGGTGCGCTGATCGGCTGGATGTCCCTGGGTATCGAGCCCATGCAGTTCCTCGAGCGCACCCACGACGTCATCATGGGATGGGACCTTGGCGTGGGCCTGATCAAGGCGCCCATCTTCGGCGCCCTGATCGCGCTCATCGGCTGCTACGAAGGCCTCGCGACCAAGGGCAGCGCTGAAAGCGTCGGCCATCACACCACCAAGTCGGTGGTGGAATCGATCTTCATGATCATCGTGCTCGACGCGTTCTTCGCCATCTTCTTCACGACGATCGGTGTGTAATGGCCGCTGAAGACCTGGAACGGCTGGGACAGCAGTCACCGGAGGATGCGCGGCAGTCCACGCTGAAGGACGTGGCCATCGCCATTCGCGGACTCGAGGTTGGCTTCGGCGGGGATCCGATCATCAAGGATCTGGATCTGGACATCTATCGCGGCGAGGTCATCGGCATTGTCGGCGGCTCCGGCACCGGCAAGTCGGTGCTGATGCGCACCGTTATCGGCCTCAACAAGGCGCAGGCGGGATCGGTCTGGGCTTTTGGCGAGGATTTCCTGACGCTGTCTTTCTTCGAGCAGCGGCGCATAGAGAAACGCTGGGGCGTGCTGTTCCAGCAGGGCGCCCTGTTCAGCGCGCTCACCGTCGCCCAGAATGTCCAGGTGCCCATGCGCGAGCATGTACTGGGCATGCAGCAGGAGTTGATGGACGAGATCGCCTCCATGAAGCTGTCCATGGTGGGCCTGCCGCCCGATGCGGCGCCCAAGCTGCCGTCCGAGCTGTCGGGCGGCATGAAGAAGCGGGCCGGCATCGCACGCGCCATCGCGCTTGATCCCGAGATCCTGTTCCTCGACGAGCCGACCGCGGGCCTCGATCCCATCGGGGCGGCGGCGTTCGACGATCTCATCGCCCATCTGCGCAATACGCTGGGTCTTACCGTGGTGATGATCACCCACGACCTTGACTCGCTCGTTACGGTCTGCGACCGGATTGCAGTGCTGGCGGACAAACGTGTTAAACTCGTGGGAACGATCGACGATATGCTGGAAAGCGATCATCCCTGGATTCGCGAGTACTTTCATGGCCCGCGTTCCCGGGCCGCGGGCGTCGGAAAAAGATAGGCCAACGAAAAAATGGAAACCCGCGCACATCACGTCCTTATGGGTGCCGTTGTCCTGGCGCTGTCGATCGGCTTGGTCGCGTTCTTCTTCTGGGCGGCGAAGGCAGACTTCAACAAGGACTATGATCACTTCAATGTCTACTTCGATACGCCGGTTACCGGTCTCGCCAAAGCCGGCGAAGTACGCTTCAACGGCCTGCTGGTCGGCGAGGTGCGCGATATCTCGGTGGATCCGGTCAAGACCAGCCGCATCAAGGTGACGATCCGGGTCTTCTCCAACACGCCGGTCACCACCGATACGGTTGCGACCCTGGAAGTGATGGGATTTACCGGCGTCTCCTTCGTGCAGCTGATCAACGAAGACAAGGACAACAAGCCGGGGCAGAAGCTGGTCACGCCGGAAGGCGAGGAATATCCCGTTATTCCGTCGCGCATCACCGGCCTGCAGGGCGTGTTCCGGACTGCGCCGGAAGTGCTTGCCTCGGCAATCCGCGCGCTCGATCAGGCCGCCAAGCTGATCAGCGACGACAACATCACCAAGGTCTCGTCGATCCTGGGCAACCTGCAGAGCGTCACCGGGGCCGTCGCCGAGAACAATGCCGACATCAAGCAGGCGATCATCCAGGCGCGCGAGGCGATGGAGCGGATCAACGGCCTTGCCGGCAACCTGGAAGACCTGTCCGCCAACGATCTTCCCGCCGCGCTGGCTGACTTCCGCCAGACGGCGAAGAACTTCGAGCAGCTGAGCAAGAACCTGGACGCCATGGTCAGCGAGAACCGCCCGGCGATCTCCAATTTCGCCTCGACCGCGCTGCCCGAGATCGGCCAGTTCGCAATCGAAGCGAGACGTGCCGCCGCCTCGCTCAACCGCGTGCTCGAGAAATTCGAGGACAGCCCCACCGATTTCATCTTCCCGCCAAAGACGCCCCAGATCGAGGCACCCAAACCATGACGCCGATGCGCAACACGGGCCGCCTGGCGGCCATCGTCCTGATCACCGCGCTGCTGGGCGCCTGCGGCGGGCTTATCGAACTGCCCAACGACGGCCCGGCGCCCGGCCTCTACAATCTGACGGCGCCCGAGACCATCGACGCCAAGGGGACCGCCTCGCTGCTGCTGATCGAGGATCCGACCACGGTCAACGGCCTCGACACCACGCTGATCGCACGGCGGTCGTCGCCCAACGAGCTTCAGTTCTTCGGCGGCGCCCGCTGGGCCGGCCGGCCCACCGTGATGATCCAGAACGTCATGGTCGAATCGTTCGAACGGGCGGGCCAGACGGTCACCCAGGCAAGGGGCGGTGCGGTTGCGCCTGCCGGCTTCGAGCTGCAGGTGCAGATTCGCGATTTCCAGGCCGAATACTTCCAGGGCGCGACGACGCCGCAGGTGAAGGTGCGCCTGGCGTTGACCCTCGTCAGGCTGGGGCCGATCGGCGTCGCCGGGCAGCATGTCGTCGAGGCCAAGGTCCGGGCAACCTCGCCCGATATCGACGCCATCATCGCCGCCTTCGACCAGGCGGTGCATGACGCGCTGGCGGAAAGCGTCCAGTGGACGACAGGCGAGATTGCCGGGGCCCGGTAGGGCCATGTGCAATCTTTGACGCGGCACCTGCCCGTGCTAGGCTTGGCGCCAGCGGGGAGCAGATGATCCGGAACCAATGACGCCCGGGTGCGTAACCCGTTCACGAGAGCGAGTGTTTAAGCTTCTGGAGAGAACCGGATGCGCTTGAGAACCTCGATCGCGACCACCCTGATCGCCGCCACCATGGCGGTGGCCGCGCCGTCGACAACCGCGAATCTCGGTCCCGCCACCGCCGGAGCGGGCGTCCCACAGCACGGCAAGATCGAGTTCGCGGTGTTCCGCAAGGGCACGCAGATCGGCACCCACAAGATCGGGTTCCAGGCAAAGGGCGGCCGGTTGCAGGTCGAGGTCGACGCCGACCTGAAGGTCCAGATGCTGTTCGTGACCGTCTACCGCTATCGCCACGAGGCGACCGAACATTGGGCGGGAGACCGCATGGTCGCCTTCGAGAGCGCGACCAAGCAGAACGGCAAGCAATGGGTGGTCGATGCCCATGTGGCGGGCGAAGACAAGCTCCTGGTGAAAACCAACGACCAGCAGCGGATGCTGCCCGACACCCTGCCGCCGACCAGTTACTGGAAGCCGGACATGATGGCCACGTCGCGCTGGTTCAACACCCAGTACGGCTCGCCGATCGACGTCAATATTGCGCCGATGGGGATCGAGCAGGTGGAATCGGTAGGGGCGACCGTCACCGCGCACCGCTACAAGGTTACCGGCGTCGTCGCCGAGACAGGCAAACCGATCGATCTGGACCTGTGGTACGGCGAGAACGGCGAACTGGTGAAGATGCAGTTCATTGCCGTCGCCGACGGTTCGCTCATCGATTTCAGCCGCACCAGCTAGCATATCCCGTTCTTTCCATGATCCGCGGCCAACCGGGCTGCGTACATGGTTCATGCCGATGTCCTCGCCCCTCATTGTCCTGTTCCGCTCGGACCTGCGCCTCGCCGACCATCCGGCGCTCGCCATGGCGGCGCGGAGCGGCAGGCCGGTCATCCCGGTCTTCGTGTTCGACACCGGCAACCGGCATGCCATGCCGGGCGCCGCTGGCCGGTGGTGGCTGCACCACAGCCTGCAAAATCTTTCCGCGGCGCTGGAGCGCCTGGGCTCGCGGCTGATCCTGCGGCGGGGAAATGCCAGCCGCATCCTGCCCGACCTGATCCGGGAAACTGGCGCGGGCGGCGTTCTGGCAAGCCAATCCCACGAACCCCGGCAACGCGCGGTGGAGCGACTGGCGGCCAGCCGCGGCGCGGCCCTCAAGCTTTATGCCGGCAATCACCTGTTCGAGCCCGGATCCGTCGTCACCGGCGCAGGCGGCCCGTACAGGATATTCACGCCGTTTCACAAGGCATGCCTGGCCGCCGAGCCGCCGGCACGCCCCATCGCCGCGCCCGACCGGCTGGCCACGCCGGCGGCGTGGCCGGTCAGCGAGACGCTTGAGGCGTGGGGGCTCAGGGCGCTGGATCCTGACCGGGCCGGCGGCCTGGGCCAGACCTGGCAGCCGGGCGAGACCGGGGCGACCGCCCGCCTGGAGACCTTTCTCGACAGCGCGGCCGCCGCCTATGACGGCGCGCGGGACATGCCGGCCCGCGACGGCACGTCGATGCTGTCACCGCATCTGCATTTTGGCGAGATCAGCGCGCGGCAGGTATGGGACGCGGCGATCCATCATCCCGATGCGGGCTCGGGCGGCATGGCCGCCTTCCTGCGCCAGTTGGTCTGGCGCGATTTCGCCTGCCACCTGATGCACCATTTTCCCGATATCACCCATCGGCCGCTGAGACCCGAATTCGAGGCGTTCCCGTGGGACCACGACGAGTCAGCGTTGCGGGCATGGCAGCGCGGCACGACCGGCTATCCCATCGTCGATGCCGCAATGCGGCAATTATGGCGGACCGGATGGATGCACAACCGGACCCGCATGGTCGCGGCATCCTTCCTGGTCAAGGATCTGCGCCTGGACTGGCGGCTCGGCGCCCAGTGGTTCCTTGAGACACTGGTTGACGCCGACGCCGCCAGCAATTCGTGTGGCTGGCAATGGGTTGCTGGCTGTGGTACTGATGCTGCTCCATATTTTCGGGTATTCAACCCGGCGCTGCAGGCGCGAAAGTTCGATCCTGAGGGGCGTTACGTGCGTCGCTGGATACCGGAACTGGCCGAAGTTCCGAACCAGTATGTCGCAGCGCCCTGGACAATGACGCCCGGTTGCCGGGAAGCGATGGGTTTGAGGCTTGGGCAGTCTTATCCGAATCGTATCGTTGACCATGCCGAGGCGCGTAAAAGGGCGCTGGCCGCGTTTGGCCGGATGACCGGCCAATGACTGTTTGAATTGAGACATATGACAACCACGGGCCAGCTACTCAACATCATCCCTATCAAGCAGGCGTCGCCTTTGGCGCCGCAGCGCATCGCCGTGATCGGCTCCGGCGCCGCGGGCCTGGGCGCCGCGTGGGCGTTGTCGAAGCATCATCGGGTGACGCTCTACGAGGCCGACCGCAGGCTTGGCGGCCACAGCCACACCATGACGGCGCCAACCGCAGTGGGCGACGTGCCGGTCGACACCGGGTTCATCGTCTATAACGAGGTGAACTACCCGAACCTGGTCTCCATGTTCGCCCATCTGGGCGTCGAAACCTCGGGCAGCGACATGTCCTTCGCCGTGTCGATCCGCGACGGCCAGCTTGAATATTCCGGCACCGGCATGGCGGGCCTGTTCGCCCAGCGGCGCAACGTGGCACGGCCCATGTACTGGCGCATGGTGTGGGACGTGTTGCGCTTCTACCGAGAAATGCCGCTGCTGCTGGAGCGCGAGGACCTGGAAAGCATCACCTTGGGCAAGCTGCTCGATCGCCAGGGCTATTCGAAATATTTCCGGTTCAACCATCTGTATCCGATGGCCGCCGCCATCTGGTCCATGCCGGTCCACAAGATCGAGGAATTCCCGGCGGCCACCTTCATCCGATTCTACCAGCAGCACGGCCTGCTGACCGTGACGGGCCGGCCGCGCTGGCGGACGGTCACCGGCGGTAGCCAGGCCTATGTGCGGACCATCATCGACGACTTCGGCGGCGATATCCGCTCCGGCCAGCCGGTGCGCACGGTCACGCGCGAGGCGGCGGGCGTGCGGGTCAAGACCGATGCCGACGAGGGCGTCATCTATGACCAGGTGGTGATTGCCGCCCATGCCGACCAGGCCTATGCCATGCTTCCGGCGCCGACCGAACTGGAGCGCGCCGTGCTGGGCAAGTTCGACTATGAGAAGAACGCCGTCATTCTGCATGGGGACAGCACGCTGATGCCCCGCAGGCGGGAGGTCTGGTCGAGCTGGAACTATCTGTCGAGCGGCGCCGAGGACGTGGAAGGCAGGCTGTCGGTCACGTACTGGATGAACCGGCTGCAGGGGCTCGATGCGCGGGTGCCGCTGTTCGTCACCCTGAACCCGTTGCACCAGCCAAGCGACGACGCGGTGATCGCCCGCCTGACCTACGACCATCCGTCGTTCGACGGCAAGGCGCTGGCCGCCCAGAAGCGGCTGCCCGAGGTCCAGGGCGCCGACCGGATCTGGTATTGCGGCAGCTATTTCGGATACGGCTTCCACGAGGACGCCTTCACCTCCGGCCTCAACGTCGCACTGGCGCTTGGGGCCGAGCTGCCCTGGCTCGCCGACCGGCTTGCGGCCGCGGCGGTGGCCTGAGCCGGTCATGCACTCGGCACTTTACGAAGCGACGGTAATGCACCACCGCGTGCGGCCGTTCCGTCATCGCTTCACCTACCGCGTGTTCTCCCTCCTGCTCGATCTGGACGAGATCGGCGCCCTGGGCCGCAAGCTCCGGCTGTTTTCCCATAACAGGTTCAATCTGTTCAGTTTCCGGGACCGGGATTTCGGTGACGGCGGAGATACGCGGGCCTGGGTCGAGCGGCTGCTGACCAGCAAGGGCCACGATTTTCCGGTGGGCCGGATCCAGCTGCTTTGTTTCCCGCGGGTGCTGGGCTACGTGTTCAATCCGTTGAGCGTCTATTACATACGCGACACGCACGGCGTGCTGCGCGCCGTGCTCTACGAGGTCACCAACACGTACAGGGACCGGCATTCCTATCTGCTGCCGGCGACCGGCGACGGCCGCATCATCCGCCAGGAATGCGACAAGAACCTCTATGTCTCGCCGTTCATCGGCATGGACGCCCGCTATCATTTCAAGCTGTCCGAGCCGGGCGATGCGCTGGCCGTCGCCATCCGCGAGGAGACGCCGGAAGGCAGCGTGCTGTTCGCCGCCCTGTCAGGGGTGCGCAAGCCGTTAAGTGATGGCATACTGGCGCGAATGTTTATCCGGCATCCGTTGATGACGCTCAAGGTTATCGGCGGTATCCACTGGGAGGCATTGAAGCTGTGGCGCAAGGGCGCGCGGGTGTTTCGTCATCCGGCACCGCCCGATACGGAGGTTTCAGGCGAACAGGTGGCGGGGGATACTCATGAACCACTCTATGCCGTCGGAAGGTAGCTCCACCGGGCGCATCGCCGCCAAGGGGCTTGGCTTGCCGCGCACGGCGCTGGGGGGACTGGCCCGGATGATCACCCGCGCCGGCGAAGCCCAGCTCTTCGCGTTTATCGATCGTAACCTGGAAGCCGGGACGCTTACCGTGGCGGGGCCATCGGGAGAGTGCCGCACGTTCCGCGGCGCAGCGCCGGGGCCCGAGGCCGATGTGACCTTCCGCGACTGGAACGCGCTCAAGCGCCTGTTTGGCGAAGGCAGCGTGGGCTTTGCCGAATCCTATATTGCCGGCCACTGGGACACCGCGGACCTTGCGGCACTGATCGAGCTGGCGGCGCGCAACCGACTGGGTTCGCGGCGCGAGATTCAGGGCCACAAGCTGTCGCTGGCGCTGCAGCGGCTTGCCCATTCGGTGCGGCCCAATTCGCGCAAGGGCAGCCGCCGCAACATCGCCGCCCATTACGATCTGGGCAACGAGTTCTACACGTCGTGGCTCGACGACACGGTGACCTATTCGTCGGCCGTGTTCCCGACCGAGGACACGTCGCTCGAGGAAGGCCAGCGTCACAAATATCGCCGCCTGCTCGACATGATCGACCCCAAGCCGGGCGAGCGCCTGCTGGAGATCGGCTGCGGCTGGGGCGGCTTCGCAGAATTCGCGGCCCGGGAACGCGGCGTCGACGTCACCTCCATCACCATCTCGCGCGAGCAGCACCGCTATGCCAGCGAGCGCATCCAGCGCGCGGGCCTGGGCAACCAGGTCTCGGTCCAGCTCGTCGATTACCGCGACGTCCAGGGCAAGTTCGACCATCTGGCGTCGATCGAGATGTTCGAGGCGGTGGGTGAGAAATACTGGCCGGCGTTCTTCGACAAGGTAGCGCAGACCGTGCGTCCCGGTGGCCGCGCCGCGCTGCAGGTGATCACCATTCGCGACGATGTCTACGAATCATACCGGCGCCGGCCCGATTTCATCCAGACCCACATCTTCCCGGGCGGCATGCTGCCGTCGATCAAGGTGTTCCGCGAGCAGGTCGGCCGCGCCGGCCTGAAGGTGCTGAACGAGGCGTTCTACGCCGAGCATTACGCCCGTACCCTGCGACTCTGGCGCGAGCGGTTCGAATGCGCCGCCGAAGGCCTGCGGTTCGATGGCCTTGACGACCGGTTCCGCCGGCTGTGGCGCTATTACCTGGCATATTGCGAGGGGGGATTCAGGGCCCGGACCATCGACGTCATGCAGGTTGCGCTGACGCGGGACTAAACACCCAGGTTGGCCTAGAATTTCATCCGGGGATTGATGAACCGCCCGATCAGGCCGGTGAAATGCAGTGGTGCGCTCACCACGCCCAGGCACAGGCAATCCTCGCCCCGGTCGGCGACCGGCCTGTGCCGCACCGTATCGTCGCAGATCTGCATGGCGCCGGGCCCGTAGCGGCCCGTCTCGTCGTGGAACGAGCCGGCCAGCACCACCGTCAATTCGGTTCCCTCATGGGTGTGGCGCAGCACGCCGTGGCCGCCTCTGACCTGCAGCAGCGTTGCCCGGTAGCGCCGGTCCGCAAGCGGCAGCACCGCCTCGCGCACATTCTTGCCCCATTGCTGCCAGCGCAGACCTTCAAGGCCCCGGGGCGCATAGCGCCATAACGGCGGCGGCAGCAGGCGGCGGGTTTCCTCGTCCGGTGCAGGCTCGGACAGGACCGGCCTGCCAGCGTCGTGATCCAGCCGGCCGAGAGTCGCGGCCAGCAATGACTCGGACACCGGTTCCGCGTCCGCATCGGCGAACAGCGCGCCGCCGGTCGCCTCGAGCAGCCGCATGTCGGCACGGGCGGCGGGGTCAATGGCGAGCTTGGCGGCGACGGCCAGCGCCGGACCTTCCGGCATCGCGCCGCTCGCATAATCCAGCAACAGCATGTCCAGGTCGGCGTTCACGGCATGTGCTCCGCCACCATGCCGCGCAGCCGGGTAAGCGCCAGCCTGATGCGCGACTTGACGGTGCCCAGCGGCAAGCCCAGCTCGACGGAGATGACGCTGTGCGGCTTGTCCTCGAAAAATGCGAGCTGCAGTACCTGGCGCTGTTCGGCGGGCAGGCGGGCGATCGAGCCGCGCAGGTCGGCCGAGGCCTGCTCCAGCGCCAGCCGGGCGTCCGCCGGCGCCTCCGGCTCGACCGGGAAGGCGTCCAGCGGGTCGATCTCGGGCCGCACCTGCCGCCGCAGCATGTCGATACGCTTGTTGCGGGCGATGGTGAATATCCAGGTCGACAGCGCGGCGCGGGCCGGGTCGTATTGTTCGGCCTTGTTCCAAACCGTGATCATGGCTTCCTGGACGATTTCCTCGGCGGTCTCGGGGTCGGCGCCGCCGCGCAGCATGAAGGACTTCAGCCGGGGCGCGAAATGGCTGAAAAGCGCGATGAAGGCCCCGCGATCGCGGCGGCGCGCAATGTCGGATACCAGCGCCTCGAGGCGCCTCGATTCTTCGGGGGACGTCACAACCCGTCGCTGCATGCCTCCCGCTCTTCCTGCGCGCCGCCACGATGCGGCCGCGGGCATTATGGTAGTGATCATCGCCTGTTCTGTCATCTTTACCCCTTCCGGAGTACTCTCCTACGCGCGGGGTGGCCCTTCGGATCAACGGCACCGTTCCAGGGCCGCCGGCGTTATCACCCCTCGATCTGATACGCATGAAAAGGCAGGGCATGGACCGGGTGAACGACTTCTGGACGCTGACCGTGGAGGTTTGGACTCACGGCTTGTTGGGCACGACCGTGGGCGACATCCTGATCGCCATCGGCATCGTGCTGGTCGCCGTCGTCGTGCGGCGGCTGTTCTCCCACATCGTGGTCGTCAACCTGAAGAAGGCGACGGCCCGCACCCGCAACCAGTTCGACGATGCCGCGGTCGATGCGATCGCACCGCCGCTGCGGCTGGTGCCGGTGATCCTGGGGCTCTACCTGGCGTTCCGCTATCTGGAGCCGGCGCCCGAATATTGGGTGACGCTGGAATTGATTATCCGGTCGATGGTCGCCTTCGCCATCTTCTGGGCGATCTACCGCGCCATCGCCCCCATGAGCCAGGCGTTCATGCCGATGCAGGCGGTGCTCGGCGCGGCGACGATCGACTGGATGGTAAAGGCGGTGCGTGTCGTCATCGCCTTCATCGGTATCGCCATCGTGCTGGAGATGTGGGGCATCAAGGTGGGGCCGCTGCTGGCCGGTCTTGGCCTGTTCGGCGTCGCCATCGCCCTCGGAGCCCAGGATCTGTTCAAGAACCTGATCGCCGGCATCGCCATCCTGACCGAACGCCGCTTCGCCAAGGGCGAGGCGGTCAGGGTCGACGGCGTGGTCGAGGGCTCGGTCGAGGCGATCGGGTTCCGCTCGACCTTTATCCGCACCTGGGACCGGATACCCGTCTATGTGCCGAACACCCAGATGGCCGACAACGCCGTCAGCAATCTCAGCCGCCGGTCCTATCACCGGGTCAACTGGCTGGTCGGCCTCGAATACCGCACCACCGGCGCCCAGTTGCGCCAGATCCGCGAGGAGATCGAGGCCTATATCCTGTCGTCCGGCCTGTTCTCGACGCCGCCCGAGAACGGCGTCGTGGTCCGCATCGACGCGTTCAATGCCTCCAGCATCGACATGCTCGTCCAGTGCTTCTCGACAACGCCGGAACTCGACGTGTTCCGCGCCGCCAAGGAACAGCTGCTGCTCGCCATCAAGGACATCGTCGAGAATGCCGGCTCGGGCTTCGCGTTTCCCAGCCAGTCGCTGTATGTGGAGAAGGGCGCGCTGGCCGGCGACGAGGACGGCGGCGGTGATGATGGCGGCGGCGGCGGCAAGAATGACGCGCCGGTCGCCCTCACGGCGGTGCCGCCCGCCGGCGGCGGCGCGTCTGGCTGACTATCTGGCCGCGGCTTCCGCCGCGCGCCACACCCGCAGCAGGTTGCCGCTCCACAATTTGCCGATGTCCGCTTCCGAATAGCCGCGCCGGACCAGTTCGGCGGTGACGTTGCCGGTTTCGGACGCGTCCTCCCAGCCGCCGATGCCGCCGCCGCCGCCGAAGTCCGAGGCGATGCCCACATGCTCGATGCCGACGAGCGTCACGGCATGGTCGATATGGTCGGCGAGATCGCTGACCGTGGCACGGCCATATTGCGCGTGCAGGTCGCGCAGCCGCGCCATGTAGGTGTTGCGCTGCTCGTCGGTGATCGCCTTCCAGGCGGCGGCGGTGGTCAGGCCCAGATCCTTGCGCAGCGCCTCGAGGGCCGCCGCCTTTTCGGGTCTGGGCGCGCGCAGATAGGAGTCGAACGCCACCACCTGCACCACGCCGCCCTTCGCCGCCAGCGCCTTCAGGGCCTTGTCGCTCAGGTTGCGCGGGATGTCATGGACGCCGCGCAGCGCCGAATGGGAGGCGATGACCGGCGCGCGTGACGCCTCGACCGCCTGCAGGGTGGTCGCCTCCGAACTGTGCGAGACGTCGACCATCACACCCAGCCGGTTCATCTCGGCGATGGCCGCGCGTCCCATGCCGGTCAGGCCGCCGTGGATTTCCATGGATGGCCGGTCGAGCTTGCCGCGAAAATTGGCGCTGTCGGCCAGGTGATTGTCGCCCGAATGGGTCAGCGACATGTAGCGGGCGCCGCGCGCATGGAATTCGGCGATTTTCGAGATGTCCGGCCCGGCCGAATAGAGGTTCTCCACGCCGATGCATGACGCCAGCTTGCCCGAGCGGACAATGCGCTCGACGTCGTCGGGCGACAGCGCCATCTCGATCCGGTCCGGATATTGTTCGGCCTGCCGGTGGATAGCCTCGAACTTGGCCACCGCCTGCTTGTAGGCATCGGCGTAACCCACGGGCGATTCATGTCCCTGGCCCACATAGACGATGAAGAACCCGGCATCGAGCTTGCCTTCGGCCATCTTGGGCAGGTCCACCTGCAGGTCGCCCTTCACGCCGGGATCGTGCTTTGGCGTGGCGTAGCCGCCGGGGATGTCGATATGGGTGTCGATGGTCAGGATGCGGGCATGGATGTCGGCGGCGTCATCGGCCAAAGCGGGGACGGGCAGGATTGCCTGGCCCCACAGCAGCGCCGCGGCAACCCGCAAGGCAGTGCCGCCGCGCCGGCCGTGGCCGAGATGCCGCGCCGCGCCGCCTCTTTCACCGTGTCGTTTCTTGACGGCTGTCGCTTGTTCCATGGTGTCTGGCCCCGCTGTGTCCCGGGCCACGCTAGCCGCGCCTCCTGTGTTTCGCAACCGCGCCCCATGCTAAGCTGGGTCCAGCAGGAGAATGGGGACCCCATGATTGGTAACACCAACCGCAACTGGGTGCTGGCCCGCCGGCCCGACGGCGATGATTTCGAGAGCGCCCTGGAGTTCCACCAGCACGGCAACATTCCGCAATTGCGCGACGGCCAGGTGCTGGTCAAGGCGCTCTATCTGTCCATGGACGCGGGAACCCGCATGTGGATGGGGCCGCGCCAGGACGCCTACCAGCCGCCGGTGCCCATCGGCGCGCCCATGGCCGGCATGATGATCGGCGAGGTGGTGGAGTCCAGGCGCACGGACTTCGCCGTCGGCGACCGGTTGCGCACCTTCGGCCACTGGGCCGATTATTCGGTGGCCGACGAGAATTCCGGCCTGTTCCAGAAGCTGCCGGTGGAGCCGGACATCGACCTGCCGGCCTATCTGGCCATGGGCGGCCCCAATGGCTGAACCGCCTATGCGGGCATCGTCGACGTGGGCAAGGCGAAAAAGGGCGAGACGGTCGTGGTCTCGGCGGCGGCGGGCGCCACCGGTTCGCTGGCCGGACAGGTGGCGCGCAATCTGGGCTGCCGGGTGATCGGCCTGACCAGCCGCGAGGAAAAGTGCCGCTGGCTGACCGAGGAGCTGGGGTTCGATCACGCCATCAACTACCGCCAGCAGAACCTGTCCCACGAACTGAACGTGCTGTGCCCGGACGGGGTCGACGTCTATTTCGACAATGTGGGCGGGCAGGTGCTGGACACCATCATGGGCCACATGGCCATGTATGCCCGCATCGCCATCTGCGGCCTGGTGTCGCAATATGCCGACACGGAAAAGAAACCCGGCCCCAGCAATTTCGACCAGCTGCTGATGAAACGCGCCACGGTGCAGGGCTTCTTCTCGCCCGACTTCTTCGGCCAGTGCGGCGAGATCGAGCAGCAGCTGATGGACTGGCACCGCGCCGGCAAGTTCACCTACAATCTGGAACTGGTCGACGGCCTGGAGAATACGCTTGCCGCCTATCACCGCCTGTTCGACGGCTCGAACATGGGCAAGGTGATGGTGAGGGTGTAGATATTGAAAGCACGGACCGCCTGTGAGATATTGAGACGGATACTACGGGAGGAGAAAAATGGTTGCTGAAGTATTTATCGCACAAATAGTAGGTCGAAATCTGGGCCGATTAATTGATTTGGGAAAAGGAATAATAAAAGGCACATCAGAACAGATAAGATTTAGATTAAAGTCTGCGTACGAGGCGTATTTATTAAATTCCTCAGAAAAGATAGGAAAATCAAAGTCCTTTACGAACCGGGATATTGCCGTAGACATATATCAGTTTTACGTTGATCTGGATGTCAGGTGCGGCGGTTCAGTTATAAAGAGTTGTTCGGCGTCGGATATAGTTTCTATCTCACGGAGAGTAGTTATTTGCGCAACAGGAGGAGCGGGAAAGTCGATTTTTGTTAAACATCTATTTATGACTGCCCTCGCAGCAGACGGTAAAGTGCCGGTGCTAATTGAGCTAAGGCGAATAAATGAAACAAAAGAGACGCTAATTGATGCGATAGTTGCATCTTTAATTAATAACGGATTTGATTTGCCCAGAGAGTATATATTAAAAGGTCTAGATGAGGGGCATTTTATAGTATTTTTAGATGGATATGACGAGTTATCACACGAAATGAAACCACACATTGCCTTTGAATTACATGATTTTTCCGCTAGAAATAGAAAGTGCAATATTATAGTAACCTCACGCCCTGATGACGGTTTTAGCGGATGGTCAGATTACCATGTGGCGCATCTGCAAGCGCTTTCTCAAGACGCGGCCATAGAGTTAATTAGAAAGCTGGGCGCAGATAAGGAGATAACAGAAAGATTTATTGGTGCATTAAAATCAGGAGTATTTAATAGCCACGCATCATTTCTATCAATACCTCTATTATTAATAATAATGTTCTTAACGTATGGGGATAATGCAGAGATACCCAAGAAATTGAGTTTATTTTATAGTAAAGCTTATGTAGCGCTTTTTCAGCAGCATGATGCTTTCAAGGGATCTTTCATGCGCGACAGAAGAACTAATCTCGACATACAAGATTTTTCCAAAATATTTTCAGCCTTTAGCTTGTTGACGTATGATAAGAGATCTTTAACATTTGATAGAATGGAGGCGATATCCGACGTAGAAAAATGCACTAAATTAACTGGTATTACAGTCCGTGCTGATGATTTTATTTCTGATGCTTTACAGGCGGTATGTCTGCTGATGGAGGATGGTAGTCATCTTATATTTTCGCATAGATCATTCCAAGAATATTTTGTCGCATTGTTCGTTGCCAACGCGCTGCCACATGTTCAAGAGAAAATTGTAGAGCGCTTATGGAGCAATGCGTGGGGCGATGGAGTGATTCCGCTACTGTATGAGATTAATCAGGATATTACGGAGGCTAAGATTCTAATTCCATGGCTTCGCGCATTTGTTTCCAACAATAATATTGTTGATTCAGTAGAAAGAGGCGATTTTATCAATTTTTTACGAAGGAATGTTATAACTATATCTGGAACAACAAAGGGTACATCTCGTATATCTTCTCGCACTAACCGAGATATGGCGCTCGTTATAATTCTGCATAATATTGGCGTAGCGCAATTCAGCAGATGGGGCTCCCAGTCTCTCGATGTAGAAGAAGAAAATAGATATCTACATAAGTTATTCAATAGAGAGGACGATAAGCCGGTTTCTTATTCTTTTGATGCCCCCAATCTTCCCGAAGAACTATATGACTACCTCGATTGGAGGCGCGAAATCCCCACGCTATCCGTTTCAATG
Source organism: Emcibacter sp. SYSU 3D8 (assembly GCF_039655875.1). NCBI lineage: Bacteria > Pseudomonadati > Pseudomonadota > Alphaproteobacteria > Emcibacterales > Emcibacteraceae > Emcibacter > Emcibacter sp. SYSU 3D8. Next base: position 918,717 of record NZ_JBBYXK010000002.1, read on the forward strand.
TTGCAAGAATTGCGGGCCTATCTTGCTGCGCTCGAAGAAAAGCATGCAAAGATGGAGCGTACTTTGGACGATCTGCTATCCTAGGCATCTTTGTGCTCTAGCTCGGCCCGATCTCCCGGCCCGCCGCCACGGCCTCCTCGGTCGCCTTGCGCATCTTCTGGCCGTCATAGCCGATGCGCTTCACCGGGGTCACCTTCAGCACGCGGCGGTTCGGCGTGTCGTTCAGCTTCACGAACAGCTTCTGGGCCTCCTCGTCGCCGCCGCGCAGGCGCTTGGCGAGTAGCGGCAGGAACCAGTCGATGGTGGCCTGGTCCTTGAACACCTCGCAGGTGCCCTTGTAGGTCAGCGCCCGGCTGGCGAGCGTGCTGGTGCCCTTGCTGGTGATGGCGATGGACACGCGCGGATCGCGCTCGACGGCCTGCACCCGCACGCGCAGCGACGACACCGACAGCCAGAAACAGCCCTTCTCGAAGATGTAGGACATGATCACGCCGACGGGCCAGCCTTCCTTGGTCGACCACATGAAGGTGCACTCGTTCTGCGCCGCGATCAGCTCGGCCTCGGCCTGCTCGTCGAGGGTGTAGCCGCCGACATAGTCGTAGTTGAAAGGCTTCTCGGTCATGGTGTCTCTCCCCTTGTCTGGCGAGAGTGTAACGGGTGATAGGCTTCCCGTTCCATCCCATAGTCGTCATTCCCGCGCACGCGGGAACCCAGTTGGGGAAGGGGCTGAATGTCCGTGCCGCTCGGTTACGAAAGAAACTTCGTTCGTTGAAGAGGCTCGTAAGCAGTCAACCAGTCCTACGAAGAGCTGGGTCCCCGCGTGCGTGTTGTGTCCCGGAAGGTTAGCCAAGAGTTCGGCAGGTGCCTTGTGTCCGAGGCATCGCAGTCTGGTTCGATTGTAGTCCCTGACGAAGGCGAGGATGAAGTCGTTCCGCTGCTGGTGGGTTTCGAAGCGGTTCTTGCCATTGTTGGCGTCGATGGGAGGGTGATTCCGGATGGCCTCGGCGAGGCGCCGGTTGAAGCGCTCGGCCATGCCGTTGGTTTGCGGCCGGTAGGGTCTGGTCAGCTTGTGCTTAATGGCGTGCTTTTGACAGATCTTGTCGAAGGGATGCTCGCCGGTGCCGTTGTCGCGCTTGCGCCAGCGGGCATCGCCGAAGCGGTCGGTAAACTCGGAGCCATTGTCGGTCAGGATTGTGTGGACGGGATAGCCGAAGCTTTCCAGGAACCGCTGCAGGCAACCGGCGACGATCGGCCCGCTCCGGGTCTCTATGATCTCGACATGGACGAAGCGGGTTGTCCGCTCGATGGCCACGAAGACGTAAGCGGCCTTGCGCTCCAAGCGTGGCAGATGCTTCAGGTCGATGTGCACATAGCCGAAGGGCTCGCTCGCAAAGGGTTCAGCGGGTCGTTCCGAAGGCTTGGGCCGTCTGGACACACCCCGGCGCTGGAAGCAGCGATGCAGGGCCGAGCGGGAGATATTGGGGCGAATGCAGCGGCGCATCACCTCCAGGGCGTCGTCCAGCGACAGATTGAGATCGGTGCGAAGCCCAACCGCGATCTCTTCCTCCTCAAAGGTAAAGTCCGTGGCCAGGGTATGCGGCGTACAGGAATGATCGGCGACATCCACGCGCCCCTTCCAACGACGCACCGTCCGTTCACTGACATTCAGTTCCGTCACCAACTCGGCAACCGACAGCGGGCTGGACTGGATATAGGCCCTCGTCTTCGGCGTCGTCGTCGCGTTCGCGTGCAACTTCACAAGCATCGGCGTTCCTCCACCCAGCGGATGCCACAGGCTACACCAAAGCTATCAACCCAACCCTCCGGGACACAACACGTGCGCGGGGATGACGGTCGACTATTATCTGTCGAGCAACCGCGCCGCGTCCCGCACGATGCGCTCGGCGATCACGGTCGCCGGCTCCTCGCTCGCCAATGAAAACGACTGCCCCGCCCAGACCGGCGAGAAGTCGGGTCTGCCGTCAGCCTCGGCCGCCTTGCGCAGGCTGGCGATGGCGTTCGAGGCGAGCGGGAAGGCGGGCGCGTCCGGGTTGATGGGGCCGACATCCCGCACCAGCCGGGTGGTGAAGCCGCGCGCCGGGCGGCCGGTGATCACGTTGGTCATGGCGGTGGGGCCGCCTGCCGCCAGCGCCTTCCGGTGGAGGGTGCTGGTCAGCGCCTCGGGGCTGCGCAGGAACGCGGTGCCGACCTGCACGGCCGCTGCGCCCAGCACCAGGGCGGCGGCCATGGCGCGGCCGTCGCTGACGCCGCCCGCTGCGATCACCGGCACCTTCACCGCGTCGGTGACCAGCGGCACCAGTGAGAAGGTGCCGGTCTGGGTGGCGGTGTCGAGGCCCAGGAACATGCCGCGGTGGCCGCCGGCCTCGGCGCCTTGCGCGATGACGGCATCGACGCCGCTTCGCTCCAGCCAGACCGCTTCATCGACGGTGGTGGCCGAGGCGATGATCCTCGCACCCGTTGCCCTGACCCGCGCGAGCAGCGGTGCGGCTGGCAAGCCGAAATGGAAACTGACCACTTCGGGGCGGCTGTCCTCGACCACGGCGCAGGCCGCCTCGTCGAAGGGCCGGCGCGGCGGTGCGTCCGGGCCGTCGGGGACCGGACCGTAAAGCGCCGCGATCTTCGCACGCCATGCCTGCTCGCGGGCCGGGTCGGGCTCGGGCGGCGTGTGGCAGAAGAAGTTGAGGTTGAGCGGGCCGGTCGCCTGCTGACGGATCACGCCGATCTCGGCGCGCATCTGTTCGGGGCTCAGCAGCGCGCAGGGCAGCGCGGGCAGGCCGCCCGCCTTTGCCACGGCGACAGCGAGCGCCGAGCCTGCGCTGCCGGCCATGGGCGCGAGCAGCAAGGGATGGTCGATCCCGAACAGGTCGAGGATGCGCCGGTCCTGCCACATGGAAACCTCCCGCTTTGCCTGCGGAAAATGTAGGCCACGATCGGCGGCGGACACTGTGTTTTATTCCTCCGCGGCGCTGCGGATGTGCGCCGTCAGTCGCCGCGTCGCAAATCGTCCAGGATGCGGTCGTTGTCGAGCAGGGGCTCGCGGCGGTCTTCCCAGGTGGCGCTGTCGGCGATCATCTCGTGGGCGGTTTCCGCCTTGATGCCGAAGACCAGGGCGACCAGAGCGCGGGCATCGTCGAAATCGCCGGCCGCGGCCCTGATGATGGCCAGGACCTCTTCGGTTTCCGCACCGTCCGCGAGTATCTCGCGGCACGCGCGCACCAGGCCGGCGCGCCGGCCTTCATCCATGACCGATCAGCGCGGCAGCTCGGTCGCGCCCATCAGCCACAAATCCACGGCACGGGCGGCCTGGCGGCCTTCGCGGATCGCCCAGACGACCAGCGACTGGCCGCGGCGCATGTCGCCGGCGGCGAATACCTTCTCGACCGAGGACTGGTACCGCACCGTATCGGCGCCCACATTGCCGCGCGGGTCGAGCGTCACGCCCAGCTGCTGGAGCATGCCCTCGTGGACCGGGCTGACGAAGCCCATGGCCAGCAGCACCAGGTCGGCCGGGATGCGGAACTCGGTCCCGGGAAGCGGCTGGAACTTCTCGTCGACGCGGACGCAGTTGAGGCCGGTGACGTGGCCGTTCTCGCCCTCGAAGCTCACCGTGTTCACCGCGAAGTCGCGGATGGCGCCTTCGGCCTGCGACGACGACGTGCGCATCTTCATGGGCCAGTTCGGCCAGACCAGCGCCTTGTTCTCGTGCTCGGGCGGCTGCGGCATGATCTCGATCTGGGTCACCGACAGGGCGCCCTGGCGGAAGCTGGTGCCGATGCAGTCGGAACCGGTGTCGCCGCCGCCGATGACGACCACGTTCTTGCCGCCCGCCAGGATCTCCTTGACGTTGCCGACAGGCTCGCCGCCGACGCGGCGGTTCTGCTGCGGCAGGAAGTCCATGGCGAATTCGATGCCGTCGAGCTCGCGGCCGGGCACGGGCAGGTCGCGGGCCTTTTCGGCGCCGCCGGTCAGCAGCACGGCGTCGAACTTCTTCATCAGGTCGCCCGCCTCGATGTCGACACCCACATGCACGCCGGTCTCGAAGATCACGCCCTCGGCCTCCATCTGGGCCACGCGGCGGTCGATGACGTGCTTTTCCATCTTGAAGTCGGGGATGCCGTAGCGCAGCAGGCCGCCGACCTTGCGGTTCTTCTCGAACAGGGTCACTTCATGGCCGGCGCGGGCCAGTTGCTGCGCGGCCGCCATGCCCGCCGGGCCGGAGCCGACCACCGCCACCTTCTTGCCGGTGCGGTAGGGCGCGGGACGGGGCTGTACCCAGCCTTCCTCGAAAGCCCGGTCGATGATGGCGCATTCGAGGGTCTTGATGGTGACCGGCTTGTCGTCGATGTTCAGCGTGCACGACGCCTCGCAGGGCGCCGGGCAGATGCGGCCGGTGAATTCGGGGAAGTTGTTGGTGGAATCGAGCGTGATGAACGCTTCCTTCCACTCGTTGCGGTACACCAGATCGTTGAAGTCCGGGATGATGTTGTTCACCGGACAGCCGTTGTGACAGAACGGAATGCCGCAATCCATGCAGCGCGCGGCCTGCTTGTTCAGCTCCTCGGCCGGCAGCGGGATGACGAAATCGTTGTAGTTCTTGACCCGCTCTTCGACCGGGGCGTATTTCCGGTCGAGACGGTCGAATTCCTTGAAGCCGGTAGGCTTGCCCATATCAGCGTCCTCCCGCCGCGGCGACGGCGCGCTGCACGTTCCGCTTTGCTTGCATCTGCTCCAGCGCCATCCGGTAGTCGACCGGCATGACCTTGATGAATTTGGGCAGATATTCCGCCCAGTTTTCCAGGATGTGCCTGGCCCTGTCGCTGCCCGTATAGCGCAGGTGCTTCTTCAGCAGCAGGCACAGGCGTTCGGCGTCGTACCGGGTCATGTCGTGATCCAGGTCGACGATGCCGTGGTTCTCCAGGTCGCCCTGCAGGTGCAGGATGCGGTTCATCAATTCGTCCTCGGCCGGGATCGGCGCGATCTCGACCATCTGCAGGTTCACCCGGCGGTCGAAATCGCCTTCCTCGTCCAGCACATAGGCGATGCCGCCCGACATGCCGGCCGCGAAGTTGCGCCCGGTCTTGCCGATGACGGCGACGATGCCGCCGGTCATGTATTCGCAGCCGTGGTCGCCCACGCCCTCGACGACCGCGGTCGCGCCCGAATTGCGAACGGCGAAGCGTTCGCCCGCGACGCCGCGGAAGTAGCACTCGCCGGCGATGGCGCCGTAGAGCACCGTATTGCCGACAATGATGCTATCGGGTGCCGGGAACTGGCTTTCACGGTGCGGGTAGATGACGACCCGGCCGCCCGAGAGGCCCTTGCCCACATAATCGTTGCCTTCGCCTTCCAGCTCGAACGACACGCCCCTGGCGAGGAACGCGCCGAAGCTCTGGCCGGCGGTGCCGGTCAGCTTCACCGCGATGGTGTCCTCGGGCAGACCGGCGTGGCCGTAGCGCTTGGCCACTTCGCCCGACAGCATGGCGCCAACCGTCCGGTTGACGTTGCGTACGGGGATGTCGATCTTCACCGGCGTGCCGTCGACCAGCGCGGGCTGCGCCTGCTCGATCAGCACACGGTCCGGAATGTCCCAGATGCCGTGCTTCTGTTCCTCGTTGTGGAAAATGGCGACGTCGCCGTCAATGTCCGGCTTGTGAAACAGCCTGGTGAAGTCCAGGCCCTTGGCCTTCCAATGGTCGTGGGCCTTGCGCATGTCGAGCATGTCGACCCGGCCGATCATCTCGTTCATGGTGCGGAAGCCCATGGCGGCCATGTATTCGCGGACTTCCTCGGCAAGGAAGAAGAAATAGTTGATGACGTGCTCGGGCTGGCCGGTGAACTTCTTGCGCAGTTCCGGGTCCTGGGTGGCGACGCCGACCGGGCAGGTGTTCAGGTGACACTTGCGCATCATGATGCAACCGGCCGCGATCAGCGGCGCGGTGGCGAAGCCGAATTCGTCGGCCCCGAGCAGCGCACCCACGATCACGTCGCGGCCGGTCCGCAGACCGCCGTCGACCTGCACCGCGATGCGGCCGCGCAGGCGGTTCAGCACCAGGGTCTGCTGGGTCTCGGCGAGGCCGATTTCCCACGGCGATCCCGCATGCTTCAGCGAGGTCAGCGGGCTGGCGCCGGTGCCGCCTTCATAGCCCGAGATGGTGACGTGGTCGGCCTTCGCCTTCGAAACGCCGGCGGCAACCGTGCCCACGCCCACTTCCGACACCAGCTTGACGCTGACGCGGGCCTGCGGGTTGACGTTCTTCAGGTCGAAGATCAGCTGGGCCAGATCCTCGATCGAATAGATGTCGTGATGCGGCGGCGGCGAAATCAGGCCCACGCCCGGGGTCGAGTGCCGCACCTTGGCGATGATCTCGTCGACCTTGTGGCCGGGCAACTGGCCGCCTTCGCCGGGCTTTGCGCCCTGGGCCATCTTGATCTGGATGTCATCGGCGTTGACCAGATATTCGGCGGTCACGCCGAAGCGGCCGCTGGCCACCTGCTTGATGGCCGAGCGCATGGAATCGCCGTTGGGCATGGGCAGGAACCGGTCCGGCTCCTCGCCGCCCTCGCCGGTGTTCGACCTGCCGCCGATCCGGTTCATGGCGATGGCCAGGGTGGTGTGCGCCTCGCGGCTGATCGAGCCGAACGACATGGCGCCGGTCGAGAACCGCTTGACGATCTCGGACGCCGGCTCGACGTCCTCGAGCGGCACCGGGGTCGGCGCATGCTTGATGTTGAACAGGCTGCGCGGGGTGGTCAGACGCTCGCCCTCGTCGTTGATGGCGGCGGCGAACTGGCGGTAGCGCTCCTGGCTGTTGCCGCGCACGGCGTGCTGCAGGGCGCTGACCGTCTCCGGAGTCCACACATGGTCCTCGCCGCGGATGCGGTACATGTAGTCGCCGCCCACATCGAGCTGGTTGGCATAGACCGGCGAATGGCCGAAGGCCAGCTTGTGCCGGCGGACGCTCTCCTCGGCGATTTCGGGCAGGCCCGAGCCTTCGATCGTGGTGGGCGTGCCGTAGAAATAATCGTCGACGAACTGGCTGGTGAGGCCGACCGCGTCGAAGATCTGGGCGCCGCAATAGGACTGGTAGGTCGAGATGCCCATCTTGGACATGACCTTCAGGATGCCCTTCGAGATCGCCTTGACGTAACGCTCCTTGGCGGACTTCTCGGGAATCTGCTCGTCGAGGTGCGGCAGCATGTTGACGATGGTGTCGAATGCCAGCCACGGATTGATCGCCTCGGCGCCGTAACCCGCCAGCAGGCAGAAATGGTGCACCTCGCGTGCTTCGCCGGTCTCGATCACAAGGCCCGCGCCGGTGCGCAGGCCGCGCTTGATCAGATGCTGGTGCACCGCCGACGTGGCGAGCAGCGACGGAATCGGGATGCGGTCCTGGCTCACCGCCCGGTCGGACACGATGACGATGTTGTAGTCGGCCTCGACGCCCTCTTCCGCCTCGCTGCAGATGCGGTCCAGCGCGGCCTTCAGGCCGGCAGCGCCCTCTGACGACGGATAGGTGGCGTCGACGGTCAGGGTCTGGAACGGATTGCCGGCCACGTCGCCGATGTGCCTGATCTTTTCCAGATCGGCATTGGTCAGGATCGGCTGGTGCACTTCCAGCCGCTTGTGGCCGCCTGCGCCCAGGCCCAGCAGATTGGGCCGCGGGCCGATGAACGACGTCAGCGACATGACAAGTTCCTCGCGGATCGGATCGATCGGCGGGTTGGTCACCTGGGCGAAGCGCTGCTTGAAATAGGAATATAGCGGCTTGGGTAGGTTCGACAGCGCCGGGATCGGCGTGTCGTTGCCCATGGAGCCGATGGCTTCCTGGCCGGTCAGCATCATCGGCGTCATCAGGATGCGCAGATCTTCCTGGGTATAGCCGAATGCCTGCTGCTGCTTCAGCAGCGGCACGCCGGTCGACGGCGGCTCGACGCCGTTGCGCTCGGGCAGCGTCTCCAGCTGGATCTGCGCCGCGTCGAGCAGCTTCTGGTACGGCTTGGCCGAGGCCAGCTGCGCCTTGATTTCCTCGTCGTCGATGATGCGGCCTTCGACGGTGTCGATCAGCAGCATCTTGCCGGGCTGCAGGCGCCACTTCCTGACGATCTTGCTCTCGGGCACGGGCAGCACGCCGGCTTCCGATGCCAGGATGACCACGTCGTCATCGGTGATGATGTAGCGGGCGGGACGCAGGCCGTTGCGGTCGAGCGTGGCGCCGATCTGGCGGCCATCGGTGAATGCCACGGCGGCCGGGCCGTCCCACGGCTCCATCAGCGCGGCGTGATATTCGTAGAAGGCGCGGCGCTCGGAATCCATCAGCGGATTGCCCGACCAGGCTTCCGGGATCAGCATCATCATGGCATGGGCCATGGAATAGCCGCCATGCACCAGCAGCTCGAGGGCGTTGTCGAAGTCGGCCGAATCGGACTGGCCTTCCGGAATCAGCGGCCACAGCTTTTCCAGGTCCTCGCCGTAGACTTCCGAGCGCAGCGCATCGCGGCGCGCATTCATCCAGTTGATGTTGCCGCGCACCGTGTTGATCTCGCCATTGTGGCAGATGAACCGGAACGGATGTGCCAGCTTCCAGGACGGGAAGGTGTTGGTGGAGAACCGCTGGTGGACGAGCGCCAGCGCCGATTCCATCAGCGGGTCCTGCAGGTCCATGTAGTACTGGCCCACCTGCTTGGCCAGCAGGATGCCCTTGTAAAGCATGGTGCGGGCCGACAGGGACGGGATGTAGTACCAGTCATAGACCGCCTGGCCCATCTGCAGCACGCCGGCCGAGACGACCTTGCGCAGGGTGTACAGCTTGCGTTCGAAGGAATCCTCGTCGATCACGGCGGCGCCGCGGCCGATGAAGAACTGCTTGATGACCGGTTCGGTCTTCTTCAGCGCCTCGGAGAAATCCGAATTGTCGACCGGCACGTCGCGCCAGCCCAGGAAGCGCTGGCCTTCCAGCGCGGTGACGGTCTCGACCAGTTCCTTGATCTTCTCCTGCTGCGCTTCCTCGCGCGGGAGAAAGATAACGCCGACGCCGTAATGGCCGGCCTTGGGCAGGGTGATGTCGAGCTTGCCGGCTTCCGTGCGCATGAACGCGTCGGGCACCTGGATCAGGATGCCGGCGCCGTCGCCGGCCTTGGGATCGGCGCCCACGGCGCCGCGATGGTCCAGGTTGAGCAGAATCTGCAGACCCTGCTGGACGATCTCGTGGCTCTTCTTGCCTTTGATATTGGCGACGAAGCCGATGCCGCAGGCGTCATGCTCCTGCGACGGATTATAAAGTCCCTGCGCCTTTGGCAGGCCGGGCCTGGTGATTTCCCTGTCTGGCTTCGACATCCTGGGGTGTCTCCCTTCAGGCCGCGAAAACACCTCGTGGCCGTCTTGCGGGGTCACGGGCGTTCTCCGGTCTTTTCTTAAAGGCCGTTAAGAGTACCGATTCGCCGGGAGTTACCAAAGCCCTCAGATTCCCGTGGCTGCCATGCGTCAGCCTAATCGGAACATGGGGCTGCAGGAGCTTCCGGCAATCCTGCGCCATCAAACCGGCGTTTCAACCGATTTATATCAGCATTACTTACCTTTTATCCCTCGCCGCGGCAACCAGTTTATCTATCGGCGAGGGGGGCTGCAGGTTACACTCCACCGCCGTGCAGATCGCGGTTTCGCGGCGGGAATCTGCGCGTATGGGAGAGGACGCGATGACGGACCTGACAAGCTTGAACCTTATGGAGCAGGCCACGATCGAATGCCCGTTTCCGGCATATCGGGCGCTGCGCGACCAGGCGCCGGTCTACCGGATTCCCCAGACCGGATTTTTCATCGTCACCCGCTACGACCTGGTGATGGAGGCGGTGCGCAACACCGAGGTGTTCTCCAGCCAGATCACCCAGGGCGCCTCGGGCAGTATGGGCGCCTATCCCGAGGTGATCGAGCTGTTCGAGAAGGAGGGCGTGCCCTTCGCCAGCACGCTGATTTCGGCCGATCCGCCGGTGCACACGCGCTATCGTACACTGGTCAACCGGGCATTCACCGCTAGCCGCGTCCGCGCCATGCAGGGCTACATCCAGCAGATTGTCGACGAGCTGATCGATGATTTCATCGACCGCGGCGAGGTTGAGTTCGTCACCGAATTCGCCATCAAGCTGCCGATCTACATCATCGCCGACCAGCTGGGCGTGCCGCGCGCCGACATGCAGAAATTCAAGGACTGGTCCGATGCGTCCGTCCCGATCGGTCTCGACATCGGCCGCGACGCCGAACTGGCGCGGGCAAAGCTGGTCATCGAATTCCAGCACTACTTCCTCGACCGGATCGAGGAGCGGCGCCGCGCGCCGCAGGACGACATCCTCAGCGACCTGGTCACCGCCAGGCTGGAGGAGGAGGGCAACCCGGAAGGGCGGCCGCTGAACGGATCAGAGCTGCTGTCGATCATCCAGCAGCTGCTGGTGGCGGGCAACGAGACCACCACCAACGCCTTCGCCGCCGGCATGGTGCTGCTGCTGGACAATCCCGACCAGCTGGCGCTGCTGAAGGCGGGTGACGACAAGCAGATGCGCACCTTCTGCGAGGAGGTGCTGCGCCTCGAATCGCCGGTCGCCGGGCTGTTCCGGGTGACCACGCGCGACACCGTGCTGGGCGGCCACGAGATTCCCGCCGGTTCGCTGGTCAATCTGCGCTGGGCCGCCGCCAACCGCGACGACACGGTCTTCGCCGAGCCGGATTCGCTCGACGTCTGCCGCCGCAACGCGGGCGCGCAGATCGCCTTTGGTGTCGGCGTGCATTTCTGCGTCGGCGCCATGCTGGCCCGCGAGGAAATGTTCCTCGGCTTCCGCACCCTGCTGCGCCGCCTGGCCAATGTGCGGCTGGCGGACGGGCACGAGGCGCTGGAGCATCACCCCAACTTCATCTTGCGCGGCCTGAAGCAGCTGCGGCTGACATTCGACCGGGCGGAGGTCTCGCAGGCCGCCGAATGACCGAGAGCAGTGATTGCGAAACCCGCCTGCGGGAGATCGGTGCGGCGGACGGCGCCCAGATGCCGCTTGCCGAAGCCGCGCTTTTGCTCGCCTCGCTTGATCATCCGGGCCGCGAGATCGGCCCCTATCTGCGCCATCTGGACGAGCTGGCCTCGGGACTGACCGACCGGCAGGTCTCGTGCGCCGCCGACCGCGGCGACGCCCTGTCGACCGTGATCCACATCGAGCACGGCTATGGCGGCGACCGTGACAGCTACGACGACATGATCAACGCCAACCTGATGTCGGTGATCGACCGCCGCAGGGGACTGCCGGTCGCACTCGCCATCCTCTATATCGAGACCGCGCGCCGCGCCGGCTGGAAGGCGTGGGGGCTGGATTTCCCCGGCCATTTCGTGTTGCGACTCGACGGCGAGGGCGACCGGGTGATCCTGGACCCGTTCCATGCCGGCGTGACGGTGGAGCCGCCGGCGCTGCGCCAGTTGCTGAAGACCTATGTGGGGCCGGACGCCGAGTTGGAGCCGAAATATTACGAGCCCATGTCCGACCGCTCGATCCTGCTGCGCCTGCTCAATAACATCCGGGGCCGAGCCTTGCAGGGGGGCAACCAGGCGCGCGGGCTGCAGATCATGCAGCGCATGCTGCTGATCGCCCCGGCCGATGCACGGCTGTGGCTCGAAAGCGCGGCGATACAGGCCAAGTCAGGCCAGCTCAAGGGCGCGCGGGAGGCGCTGGAGACGTGCCTGGGCCTGGAGCCGGAGGCGGCGATCCAGCGGCAGGCGGCAAAGCTGATGGAAACACTGCGCCGTGACCTGAACTAGGGAACCAACACCCTGTTCCCGTCATTTACCGCTGGTTACACTATGGGGCATGGGTGGGATGGTGTGATCGGTACGCAACAGGCATCGAACGGCATGGCCGCGCGAATCGGCGCCTTCGACTGGTCGCGGACTGCGCTCGGGACGCCAGAAGGCTGGCCGGCGCCGCTCAGGACGCTGGTTTCCCTGATGCACGATTCCCACCAGCCCATCTTCATGGCGTGGGGAACCGATCGCACCTGGCTCTACAACGACGCGTTCGCGCCGATCCTCGGCCGCAAGCATCCCGGCGCCCTCGGGCGACCCAGCGAGGAAGTCTGGGGCGAGGCGTGGGACGAGCTGGGGCCGCTGTTCGACCGGGTATTCGCCGGCGAGCCGGTGCACATGAACGACATCAGCCTGATGCTCGACCGGGACGGCCAGCTTGAGGAATCGCATTTCTCGTTCTCATACACGCCGGTGCGTGGCGAACGCGGTACCGTCGAAGGCCTGTTCGGAGTCTGTATCGAGACCACGTCCCAGGTGCTGGCGCTGCGCCGCGAGGCCGCGGCGCAGGAGCGGCGGCGCCGGCTGTTCGAGAATGCGCCGGGTTTCATCGCCATTCTCAACGGCCCCGACCACGTCTACGAGTTCGTCAATACGGCCTATAGACGGCTGCTCGGCGGCCGCGAGCTGCTGGGCAAGACGGTCCGCGAGGCGGTTCCCGAGCTGGCGGACCAGGGCTTCTACGACCTGCTCGACCGCACCTATGCCAGCGGCGAGCGTTACGTCGCACACCATGTGCCCGTGCGCCTGCGGCCGTCGCCGTCGGATCCGCCCGAGACGCGGTTCCTTGACTTCATCTACGAACCGATCATCGACGAGGGCGGCGCCGTCACCGGAATCTTCGTCGAAGGCTACGATGTCACCTCGGTCCAGGCCGCTCAGGAAGGATTGCGCGCCAACGAGCGGCGCCAGGCATTGCTGTTCGAGCTGAGCGACCGCTTTCGCGACAAATCGGACCTGGCCGATCTGTCCCACGAAGCTGGTGAGCTACTGGGCAAGGCGCTGGGCGTGGACCGGGTCGGCTACGGCACCGTCGATCCGATTGCCGAAACCATCACCATCGAGCGGGACTGGAACGCGCCGGGCATCAGCAGTCTCGCGGGCGTGCTGCACTTTCGTGACTATGGGTCCTATATCGAGGATCTCAAGCGGGGTGAAACGGTGGTGTTCGCCAACGCCGAGACCGACCCGCGCACCGCCGCCACGGCCAGTGCGCTCAAGGCGATCAGCGCCCAGTCGGTCGTCAACATGCCGGTTACCGAGCATGGCGGGCTGGTGGCGCTGCTTTATTTGAACCATTCCACGGCCCGCGAATGGACTGACGACGAGCTGGCGCTGATCCGCGATGTGGCCGATCGCACGCGCGTCGTCATCGAGCGCCGCCGCGCCGAACGGGAGCTGCAGGCGCTGGCGTCGTCGCTGGAGCGGCAGGTGGAGGCGCGCACCGCCGAGCGCGACCGGGTCTGGCGCAACTCTCGCGGCTTGCTGGCGGTCCTTGGGCTGGATGGCCGGTTGCGTGCGGCAAACCCCGCCTGGCGCCCGATTCTGGGGTATGAACCGGCGCAGATAGCGGGCCGGCTGTACCGGGATTTCGCCCTGCCCGAGGACATCGCCGATGTGGACGCGGCGTTTGCCGCTGCGGCGGGCGGACCGCATGCAAGCTTCGATACCAGGCTGCGCCACGCCGACGGATCGCCGCGCTGGATCTCGTGGCAGACCGCGCAGGAAGGCCAGCTGATCTATTGCTATGGGCGCGACATCACGGTGGAGAGGGAACAGGCCGAGGCGCTTCGCCTGGCCGAGGAACAGCTTCGCCAGGCGCAGAAGATGGAAGCGGTCGGCCAGCTGACGGGCGGTCTTGCCCATGATTTCAACAATCTGCTGACCGGCATCTCCGGCAGCCTGGAGCTGTTGCAGACGCGGGTCGCGCAGGGCCGCTACAAGGAAATCGAGCGTTATGTGGCGGCGGCCCAGGGGTCGGCCAAACGGGCGGCGGCGCTCACCCACCGGCTGCTTGCCTTCTCGCGCCGCCAGACGCTCGATCCCCGGCCGGTCAACGTCAACCGGCTGATCACCGGCATGGAAGACCTGGTCCGCCGCACGGTCGGCCCGGAGATCACGGTCGAGGTGGTCTGTGCCGGCGGCCTTTGGACCACGTTCGCCGATACCAACCAGCTCGAGAACGCGTTGCTCAATCTGTGCATCAATGCCCGCGACGCCATGCCCCAAGGCGGCCGCCTGACCATCGAGACCGCCAATCGGTGGCTCGACGGACGCGGCGCGCGCGAGCGCGACCTGGCGCCGGGCCAATATATCTCCCTGTGCGTGTCCGATACGGGCACCGGCATGGCGCCCGAGGTGATCGCCCGCGCCTTCGATCCGTTCTACACCACCAAGCCGCTGGGCGCGGGCACCGGGCTGGGCCTGTCGATGATCTATGGCTTTGCCCGGCAGTCGGGCGGCCAGGCCCGCATCTATTCCGAAGAGGGCCAGGGCGCCACGGTGTGCCTCTATCTGCCCCGGCACCTGGGCGAAGACCCGCCGGATGAGCCAGGCGAGCCGGTCGCCGGGATCGCGCCGGCCGGCGATGGCGAAACGGTGCTGGTCGTCGATGACGAGCCGACAGTGCGCATGCTGGTGCTCGAGGTGCTGGAAGAACTCGGCTACCATTCGCTGGAGGCCGTCGACGGCGCCACGGCGCTGAAAATCATCGAATCCGATGCCCGCATCGACCTGATGGTGACCGATGTGGGCTTGCCCGGCGGCATGAACGGGCGCCAGATTGCGGATGCGGGCCGCCAGATCCGGCCGGCGCTGAAGGTGCTGTTCATCACCGGTTACGCCGAGAATGCTGTGGTCGGGAACGGCCAGCTGGAGCCGGGCATGGAATTGCTGACCAAGCCATTCGCCATGGAAGATCTGGCCGCGCGCATCAGGGACCTGGTCGCCAGACCCTAGCCCGCACCAGGCGTGTCGGGCGGGCCAGGTTGCATATGGAAAGCGCAGTCGCGGACACCGTGCCGCCGGACCCGAGTTTTTCCGCCGTAATCCCCGGCTCGTCGTTACAATGCGGGAACGAGCGCTGCCAAGGCGCCGTTAAGCAAGCGGGAAGGTTTTCCTGATTATCAGACGTGCGCTGGCGTGTTTTGCGCCCGCGCATTGCGCCGTTTCGATCGGGTTCTGCGATCGGGTCTCAACCCGTTTGACAGCAACGCGGAGGCGGCGTTAGAGCAGTCGCGAATTTTTAACATTGGGGTTTACCATCAAGCAGATCGCCGCATTACCGTACAGGGCCACATCGGACGCGCTCGACGCGCCCGTGAGCATCCTGCTGGTCACGTCCATCGAGACGAAGCGGTGGGTGCTGCCCAAGGGCAATCTGGTGAAGGGCCTGTCCGCGCATGCCTCGGCCGCGCACGAGGCCGAGGAGGAAGCGGGCATCCTCGGCGCGGCATGCCCCACGTCGATCGGCGCCTACCGGTACCGCAAGAAGCGCAACAACGGCGCCTCGCTGATGGTGGACGTGGACGTGTTTCCCATCGCCGTCACCGACGAACTGGACGAGTGGAAAGAGCAGGACCGCCGCGAGCGGCGGTGGTTCACGCTGGTCGATGCCGCCGAGGCGGTCGACGAACCCGAGTTGAAGGATATCATCCGCAGCTTCAAGGCAAGTGAAGTCAATCGCGCCATCAAGGCCGGCCCCCTGGCGAGCGTCAGGGGCGTGGGGAGGGGATTTCGGATGTTTCACTGGTTCCAGGCGCTGTTACCGCGCCAGGGCAATTTCTTCGCCCTGTTCGAGGCCCACGCGGTCACCCTCAACGCGGGCAGCGACGCATTGGTACGGCTGCTCCAGGGCGGACCGGGCATGCAGGACCACATCACGGAGATCGTCGAGCGCGAGAACGAGGCCGACGACATCATCCGCGAGGTGATGCAGACCGTCCGGCGCACCTTTCTCACGCCGTTCGATCGCAGCGCCATCATCAGCCTGATCAGCGCCATGGACGACGCCCTCGACCAGATGCAGCAGACCGCCCAGGCGATCAGTCTCTACGAGGTCAAGGAATTCGATCAGGAGATGAAGGATATTGCGGCGATCATCGTCGACGCATCGCGGCTGATCGCCGAGGCGCTGCCATTGCTGCGCAATATCGGCGACAACGGCGTGCGGCTGCACGAATTGACCGAGCGGCTGGTGAAGATGGAAGGCCAGTCCGACGATATCCATGCAGCCGGGCTGAAGGCGCTGTTCAAGGCGCACGGCAAGAGCAACACGCTGCACTTCATCGTGGCGCGCGAGATCTACAGCCATCTGGAACGCGTCGTCGACCGGTTCGAGGACGTGGCGAACGAGATTGACGGACTTGTGATCGATCACGCCTGATGGAAACGACCATCATCGCCCTGCCGTTGCTGGTGGCGCTCGTTGCGCTGGCGCTGGCCTTCGACTTCCTCAACGGACTGCACGATGCGGCCAACTCCATCGCCACAGTGGTATCGACGCGCCTTTTGTCGCCGGTGCATGCGGTGGTGTTCGCCGCGATCTTCAACTTCGCCGCCTATTTCGTGTTCGGGCTGAAAGTCGCCGAGACCGTCGGCAAGGGCATCATCGACAAGGACATCGTCGATCCCCAGGTGATCTTCGGGGCGCTTATCGGCGCGATGTTCTGGAATGTGGTGACCTGGTGGCGCGGTATTCCGTCGTCGTCCAGCCATGCGCTGATCGGCGGACTGATCGGCGCCGGCGTCGCCCGGGCCGGGCTCGACGGCATCGTCTGGCCCGGTGTGATCAAGACCGCCTCGGCCATCATGCTGTCGCCCATGATGGGCCTGTTCCTGTCGATGTTCCTGGTGCTGGCGACGTCATGGCTGTTCATGCGGGCCACGGCGCGGTCGGCCGAAGGCATCTTCCGCAAGCTGCATCTGGTGTCGTCGGCAGCCTATTCGCTGGGCCACGGCGCCAACGACGCCCAGAAGACCATGGGCATCATCACCGTGCTGCTCTACTCCCAGGGCATGCTGCAGGGCGAGTTCCACGTGCCGCATTGGGTAGTGCTCAGCTGCTACCTGGCGATCGCGCTCGGCACGCTGTCGGGCGGCTGGAAGATCATCGAGACCATGGGCACGCGAATCACCAAGCTGTCGCACCACCAGGGCTTTTGCGCCTCGGCCGGCGGCTCGGTGATGCTGTTCGCCGCCTCGGCCTTCGGGATTCCGGTCTCGACCACTCACACCATCACCGGCTGCGTCGTCGGCGTCGGCGCGGCGCGGCGGGCATCGGCGGTACGCTGGGGCGTCGCCGGCCGCATCGTCGTCGCCTGGCTGATCACCATCCCGGCATCGGCGGCAGTGGGCGCGGTCTTCTATCTTCTGACCAGACTTTTCTAGCGCAGCCGGCAGGAAACCGGCAGCGTCCGGATATGCATTTGTTGCTCTTGCAACTCGTTATCAAAAACCGTAATACAGTCGGCACCCACCAACAGGCCGACTGGACGAAACCTTGAGCAACGCCCCTTCCATCACCCTCGTCGCCCTCGTCTGCGCGGTGCTGAATGCGCCTGCGACCCTGGCTCAGGAAGCCGGTCCGGCGGACACGGCGCCCGATGCCGCGGGCGACACGGTTGTCGTCACCGCCACACGCACGGTGCTGCCGCCCAATGCCTTGCCCATGACCATCGATGTCATCGACGCGGTCACCCTCGAGCAGCAGGTGCTCATCAGCGGCTCGATCATCGACGCGGTGTCGGCCCTGTCGCCCTCGTTCTCGCCGACCCGGCAGAAGCTGTCCGGATCGGGCGAAACCCTGCGCGGGCGTTCGCCGCTCTACGCCATCAACGGCATTCCGCAGTCGACCCCGATTCGCGACGGGTCACGCGATGGCTACACCATCGACCCCTTCTTCATCGACAGGGTGGAGCTGATATACGGCTCGAATGCCTTGCAGGGCATTGGCGCGACGGGCGGCGTGGTCAACCAGGTGACGGTGGGCGCGCCACGGGAAGACGGCTTCACCGGCCGGATCCTGCTTCAGGGTACGGCCGACAACGGCTTTTCGGGCGACGGCCTCGGCGGCAAGACCGGCGCGCTGGTAAGCTGGAAAACCGGCCGGTTCGACGCCACGATCGGCGGCACCTACGAGACGCGGGGCGCGTTTTATGACGGCAAGGGCAACCGCATCGGCGTCGACGGCACCCAGGGCGAGGTGCAGGATTCCGAAAGCTGGTCGGTGTTCGGCCGGCTCGGCTTCCAGATCGACGACAGCGCCCGTCTCGAGCTGATCGCCAACCGCTTCGAACTGGCGGGTGACGGTGATTACATCGTCGTGCCCGGCGACCGGACCATGGGCATTCCAGCCACCAGCATGCGCGGCAAGCAACCGGGCGTGCCGCCGGTCAATCAGGTCGAGACCGTGGCCCTGTCGTTCATCGATGACGACCTGGCCGGCGGCAATTTCGTCGCCCAGCTGTTCTACAACCATTCCGAGGATGTCTTTGGCGGCGGTACTTTCGGCACCTTCCAGGATGCGTCCATCGCGCCGTTGGGTACGCTGTTCGACCAATCCGCCAACCGCTCGCGCAAATATGGCGGCAAGTTCACCTACGAACGCACCATTGCCGGTGGTCTGCGGGGCACCATCGGATTCGACGCGTTGTTCGATCGCACCGAGCAGGTTCTCGCGCTGACCGACCGGGCCTGGGTGCCGCCGACCGAATTTCGAAGCCTGGCGCCGTTCGGCCAGCTCAACCTGGCGCTGTTCGATGAAACGCTGCGGCTGTCCGGCGGCGTGCGCTGGGAGAACGTACAGCTGAAGGTGGACGATTTCACCACGCTCGCATTCTACGGCGCGCGGCAGGTCTCGGGCGGGTCGCCCAGCTTCGACGAGCCGCTGCTCAATGGCGGCGTTGTCTACGAGCCCTGGAAGGGCATCCGCGGCTACGTGTCCTATGCCGAAGGCTATACCGTCGCCGATGTGGGCCGGATCCTGCGCGGCATCACCCAGGAAAATGTCGAAATCGACACCTTCCTCGACATCAATCCCGTGGTCTCCAACAACCGGGAAGTGGGCATCGAGGTGGACCGTGGGCCGATCACGGCAAGCGCCACCTATTTCTGGTCGAGCAGCAAGAACGGCAGCCTGCTAGTGCTGAATGCGGGCGGTGTCTACGATGTCCAGCGCCAGCGCGTCGCCATCAAGGGGCTGGAGCTGAACCTGAAGGCGCGGACACCGGTTCCGGGCCTGGAAGTGTCCGTCGGCTATGCCCATCTGCGCGGGCGCACCGACAGCGACGGCGACGACATTCTCGATATCGACCTGGACGGCGCCAACATCTCACCGGACCGGGTCAACCTGTCCGCGTCATACCGCGACGGCCGGTTCAGCGCGTTGGTGCAGGGCCAGATCTACCTGGCCCGCGATTTCCAGGGCGGCGACCCGCGCAACAGTTTCGACGGCTACACACTGGTCGACGCGGCGGTGCGCTATGAGACCGACTTCGGCGGCGTATCGCTCAGCATCCAGAACCTGCTGGACCGGCAATACATCACCTATTACTCGGACACGACGCGGCCGACCGACGACACCCTGTTCTTTGCCGGACGGGGCCGGACGATCACGCTGGCCTGGGACTACCGGTTCTGATGGACACGCTGGCGCTCGCCCATCGCTGGGCCGGCGGGTTCATCGGCCTGCTGCTGGCGGTGCTCGGGCTCTCGGGCACCTTGCTGATCTACGAGGATGCCTGGGTGCGGGCGACGGTGCCGCATGCCGCCGATACCCAGGTGACCGACACGGCGGCCATCGCCGCGTCGGTCGGGCAGCTGCTGGCCGATCCCGACACCCGGCCCAGTTCGATTGTTCTCTCCAGCGCCGGGAACGGCGTGCACCGGCTCTATTACGGCGGCGAGGCGGGCGCCTATGCGAGCCAGGCGGGCGAGGTGGTCACGCGGTGGACCAGCAAGTGGGACCGCGTCGAGGTCTGGCTGTTCGACCTGCATCACCACCTGCTGGCCGGCGAGACGGGCGAGGCGGTGGCCGGGGCGGCCGCGCTGGCGGGGCTGGTGTTCGTCGTCACCGGGCTGGTTCTGTGGTGGCGCACATGGCGCCTCTTTTCCCCGCGGCCATGGCCGCGCTCGCTGTCGCGTCTTGCCATCGTCCAGCATCACAGGGACATGGGCGCGTTGGCGGCGCCCCTGCTGTTCCTGGCGCTTTTGACCGGGGCGATGATGACCATGCGGCCGGTCTCCGACTTCGTGCTGTCCCCGCTGTCTTCCGCCGCGCAGATGCGCGCGGCGACGGCGCCGCCCACGGTCGAGGGCGGCCCGTTGGCCGAGCGCCTCGACTGGCCGGCGATGCTGGGCGCCGCCCGCGCGCGGTTCCCCGATGCGGAATTCCGAACCATCGGCCTGCCGAGAAAGCCGGGCGGGCTGATTTCCCTGCGCATGCGGCAGCCGGCCGAATGGCTGCCGAACGGCCGCACCAATGTGTGGTTCGAGCCGTCCACCGGCGAGATCGTGGCCGTGCGTGACGCGCTGCGCCTGCCGACCGGCAGCAAGGCATCCAATATGGTCTATCCGCTCCATGCCGCCAAGGTGGGCGGCCTTGTCTATACGGCCCTGATGACGGTGACCGGACTGGTCCTGACGTTGCTGGGCACGCTGGCGGTTTTCAGTTTCTGGTTCGCCAGCGGAAGCGCGATCCGGTGGCGCCGCCGCGCCGCCGCACGGGAGCGCATGGCGGGAGAATGACCGGAGGCCGGCCGGTCATGCAGCCGGGCTGATCTTGGGGGGCAGCGGAAACAGGGTGACGAAGCGGTTGGCGATGGTCCTGTAGCCTTCGAGTTGCAGCGCGCCGTCCGCCTCCAGCGCCGCAATCGGCACGCCGCCATAGACCGCGGCCGCGACGGCGCCCGGCGTGCCGGTGAACGTCACGTCGGGGCTTTCGATGGGCGTGCGCTGTGCATCGATGCGGCCCTTCCGGATCTGCACCATGTAGTCTTCGCCGTCGAGGCGGAAGCCGATCCGTGCTTCGAAGTCGCCGGCGAGGTCGGCGGCGAACATGGTGCGGAACGACAGCATCAGCGACACCGGACTGAGCGGCAGCATGGGATCATGCAAGGGCGAGCGCGTGGCCCAGCGGCCCAGCGCCTGCATGATCGGCTCGGCTTCGTATCCCCACGGCGTCAGTTCGTAGACCTGTGAGGCGGCTGGCGGTGCCAGCTTGCGACGCACCAGCGCCCCGATCCCTTCGAGACCCTGCAGCCGCTGCGTGAGAACATTGGCCGAGATTCCCGGCAAGGCTGCCCGCAGATCGCTGAAGCGCAGCGGTCCCAGCATCAACTCGCGCATCACCAGAATGGCCCAGCGCTCGCCGATAAGGTCGAGACCGTGTGCGGCGCCGCAGGCGTCGTCATAGCTTCGGCCGGGTAACGAAAGGCCGGCCGTAGTTTTTGTTAACTTCATAGTTGTTTTTTATAACTATAATGGTAAAGCTGTCAAGCCGCAACGGGGACCGAGTCGCATGCCCAGCATGATCCTCATCAGGGTCTCCGTTGCCCGCCGACAGCAGGCGGCGCCGTCGCAAGTGACGTTTGCCTGAGGGACGGCACGCAATCGAGGCCAGAGGAACCGCGGCCAGGCCGCACAACCCGAGGAGAGACCCGATGAGTTATGTTGACGGATTCGTTATTCCCGTGCCGGAAGATCAGAAGGATGCATACCGCAAGATGGCCGAGGAGGCCGCCGTGCTGTTCCGTGAAGCCGGCGCCACGCACGTTGTCGAGTGCTGGGGCAACGACGTGCCGGAAGGCAAGGTAACCGACTTTCATGGCGCCGTGAAAGCCGAGCCTGGCGAGAACGTGGTGTTTTCCTGGATCACCTGGCCGTCGAAGGAGGCCCGCGACGAGGGCAACCGGAAGGTAATGGCCGATCCACGCATGAAGATGCCCGACGTGATGCCGTTCAATCCCCAGCGCATGATTTTCGCCGGTTTCGAGGTGATCGTCGAAGCGGGGGAAAAGTGATGTCCAGGATTTCCACCTGCCTGTGGTTCGACAGGGACGGCGAGGCGGCGGCGCGGTTCTACACCTCGCTGCTGCCCAACTCGCGGATCGACAAGGTGACGCCCTACAAGGCGGACACGCCCGGCGGCAAGACGGGCGACACCATGATCGTCGACTTCACCCTCGACGGCCAGCGCTACCAGGCGCTCAACGGTGGCCCGGTATTCAAGCATTCTGCCGCCGCCTCGATCATTGTCCTCACCGAGGACCAGGCCGAAACCGATCGGCTGTGGCATGCCTTTCTCGATGGCGGCGGGACGCCGGTGCAGTGCGGCTGGCTTACCGACCGCTGGGGCCTGTCTTGGCAGATCATGCCCCGGCGTCTGGTCGAGCTGACGATTGACGCGGATGGTGACAGCGCCCGCCGCGCCACCGAAGCCATGCTCGGCCAGATCAAGATCGACATTGCTGAGATCGAACGCGCTGCCGCCAGCGCCTGAACGGAGACCGACCGTGACCCAACCCTTCTTCTGGTACGAATTGATGACATCCGACCCCAAGGCGGCCACTGCATTCTATGCCGACGTAGTCGGCTGGACTCCGCAGGGAATTGGCGGGGACCGCGACTACACGGTCCTGAATGTGGCCGAGCGTGGTATCGGCGGCGTCATGGTGCTTCCGCCCGACGCGAAGACCCAGCCGCCCTGCTGGGTGGGCTACATCCACTCGGCCGATATTGACGCCGATGTGCAGCGGTTAAAGGATGGCGGCGGCGCCGTCCACGTTCCGCCGGCCGAGATTCCCCAGGTGGGCCGCTTCGCCGTGCTCGCCGATCCGGGCGGCGCCATGTTCATGATGCTGCAGCCCTCCACCACCGGCGAGATGCCACCGCTGGGCAACGAGACGGCGGGCAATGTGGGCTGGCGCGAGTTGTATGCGGCCGACGGCGAGAAGGCAGCGGATTTCTATGCCGGCCTGTTCGGCTGGAAACAGGTGGACGCCATGGACATGGGCGCCATGGGCAAGTACCGGCTGTGTTCCATGGACGATACGGGTCTTGCCATCGGCGCCATCATGAACAAGCCCGAACAGGTGACCACGCCGTGCTGGCAGTTCTACTTCAACGTCCCGGCCATGGATTCAGCCGTTAACCGGGTGAAACGGGGCGGCGGCAAGGTGCTGATGGGGCCGCACCAGGTGCCGGGCGGCAACTGGATCGTCAATGCCGTCGATCCGCAGGGTGCCTATTTCGCGCTCCTCGCACCCTTTCGTTGAGTTCTCCCCGACGCGCCGTTCCCGGCCGCCCGCTGCGGCGACGGGAACGGCGATTCCTGTCGCGGCGAGCGCCGACGCGGTGCTGCTCGGGGCGGCCTGTCAGGGACGCAGTACCACGCGGCCGGTGATCCTGCCGTTGCGCAGGTCGTCCAGGGTGGCGCTGGCCTGGTCCAGCGGCCGCTCGGCAACCGGGATCGGATCGACTGCGCCGCGCTTGACCATGTCCAGCATCTCCTTCGTCTCGGCCAGCGAGCCGACGAACGAGCCCTTGAGCTGCATGGAGGTGAACGGAAACATGGGGATCGGCATGCTGAACGCGCCGCCGAACAGGCCGACGACCACGGCGGTGCCGCCCTTGCGAAGGCTGTTGCGGGCCAGCGCGAACGAGCTTTCCGATCCGACGAAATCGATGGCCGCGAACACGCCGCCGCCGGTATCGGTCTTGATCTGGCGGACGATCTTGGCGTCGGCGGCGTCATAGGCCGCGCCGGCGCCCGCCTTCTGGGCTGCGGCCATGCGGTCGGCGCTGATATCGGCGACCAGCGGCGCCTTGCCGAACAGGGCCTTGGCGAACTGCACCCCCATCATGCCCACGCCGCCGACGCCGACGATCAGGATCGCGTCATCCGGCCCGGGCTGGTCGATTTTCTTCAGGGCGGAGAATGCGGTCAGGCCCGAGCACATATAGGTGGCGGCGAGGCCTTCGGGGATCCCGGCGTAGTCGAGCAGGTATTTCTCGTCCGGCACCAGCACGTGGTCGGCATAGCCGCCGGCGATATTGACGCCCAATTGGCGCGGCGCGTTGCACAGATGTTCGTCGCCGCGGGCGCAGATCGGGCAATTGCCGCAGCCGATCCATGGAAACGCAACGCGCCGATCGCCCACCTTCGCCGTCTTCGCGTCGGGCCCGACGGCGACGACGACGCCCTCGATCTCGTGGCCCAGAGTGAACGGCAACTGGATGCCGCGGGTCATGTCCAGTTTGTTACCGCCGCCCATGTCGAAGTGGCCATCGTGGATGTGCACGTCGGAATGGCAGACGCCGCAATGGGTGACCTTGAGAACCACCTCGGCGCCCTGCGGCAGGGGAGTCTCGCCGGTGACTTCCTCAAGAGGCTGGCCGAACGCGGTGATCGCCTGGCTTTTCATGGTGCTGCTCCTCGAAGGCTGGAATTGGCGGGCATTAGGCGGCGGGTCCGCCGCCGTGTCAATCGCCGCTCAGGGGGCGGGCGGCGCATCGCCGGGAGGCGGCGTATCCGGCGCGTCGATCAGCGACCGGATGGTCCTGCCACGCAGAACGACGTCGCGCGCCCGTTCGGACTCCTCGATCAGACCATTGGCCTGAGGGTCCTCGGGTGGTTTGAGCCGCGACGGCCGGCCCGTCGAATCGGCGTCGCGCAGCACCGCCACCATTTCCGCCAGGGTGACGACCGACGGATCCTTGGCCAGCATCAGCCGCGTCGGCTTCTCGCCGCTCTCGAACAGCAGTCCGCCTTCGAGCAGTGCGCACACGGTCCATTCCACGGCCGGGTCCGGCGCGTCGATGCGCTTGGCGAGGGCGGCCACGGTCCAACCGGGCGCGCCCGTCTTGAAATGGTTGGCGATCTCGCGCATCACCGCGATGGCGATGATCTCGCGGGCGCGGGCGCTGAGCTTGAGCGCGTCGGGCTCGACGGTGGCGTATTGCGGATGCTGGATGTAGCAGGCGATGGACGAGCCCAGGAGCAGGATGAGCCAGCTGCCGTAGAGCCAGAACATGAAGATGAACAAGGTGGCGAAGGCGGCGTAGATGGCATAGCCCGCCGAGTTGGCAAGGAACGCCGCGAACATCCAGCCCCACAGCTCCCACAGCGCCGCCGAGATCGCCGCGCCGATCAGGGCCGGCTTGAACCGGACCCCGGTGTTCGGGACCATCATGTAGATGAAGGTGAAGGCGACCACCAGGATCACATAGGGCACGAACTGGCCGCCCCAGGCGATCACCGTCTCCATGCCGGACTGATGCGTCACCCACTCGATCAGGCTGTCGGAGGCAAGCGCCGAGATCACGCTGATGGCCCCGAACACCAGCAACGGCCCGATCAGCAGCACGCTCAGATAGACGGCGAAGGTCTGGCGCAGGCTCCGGCCTCGCTTGATGTGCCAGGTATAGTTGAGCGCGTCCTCGATCTTCTGCATCAGCAGCAGAACCGTGTAGATCAGCATCAGCAGGCCGACGCCGCCAAGCAGGCCGACCTTGACGTTGTCGACGAAGCCGATGATCTGGTCGGCCAGTTCGTGGGCCTTTTCCCATCCCAGCGGCCGCAGCACGTTGTAGAGCAGCGGCTGCACCTGGTTGTGGACACCGAAGCCCTTCAGCACGGAGAAGCTCACCGCGAGCAGCGGCACCAGCGACAGCAGCGTGGTGTAGACCAGACTCATGGCCTGCAGGCTGAGATGGCCGTGCACCAGATCGCGCCAGCTTGCGCGCAGCACCCGCAACACCAGCGCCCGCCGCCGGACGCCTTCCGGCAGCCAGCGCAGCGGCGCCGGCCCGGTCAGTGTCAGCCAGTGCCGCTTTGCCGATGCCGCGCGCCGCCTGATCCAGGATGGCGGCTTGCTTTCGGCTTTCCAGGGTTTGCTCGACTGCACGTCTGTGCGTCACTCCGTTGCCGCGAAAGAAATTCCGTTGTTTCTGTCATAGCTTATCAACGCGGGACGGCGCTGGTAACGACTTTCACGGCAACGCGGCTGCGACCGTTGGGTTCCGGTGCTCAGGGCGTGGCGGGATGAGGCTGTGCCGCGCGGGCGCGGTCGCGCTGGTCGCGCGCCAGGACGACATATACCGTCGGCACCACGAAAAGCGTGAACAGGGTGCCGATGCCAAGGCCTGTGCTGATGACGAGACCAATGTCGAAGCGGCTTTCGGCGCCCGGACCGTCGGCCAGCAGCAGCGGCACCATGGCGAAGATCATGGCGACCGTGGTCATCAGGATCGGCCGCAGGCGCACGCCGGCCGCCTTGAGCACGGCGGCGCGCTTGTCCAGGCCTTCCTTGATCTGCAGGTTGTTGGCGAAGTCGACGATCAGGATGCCGTTCTTGGCGATCAGGCCGATCAGCGTGATCAGCCCCACCTGGGTGTAGATGTTGATGGTGGCCGCGCCCAGGGTCAGGAAGATCAGCGCGCCGGCAATGGACATGGGCACCGACACCAGGATGATGATCGGATCGCGCCAGCTTTCGAACTGGGCCGCGAGCACCAGATAAATCACCAGGATCGACAGGAAGAAGGTAGCGATCAGCGCATTGCCTTCCTGGGCATATTGCCGCGACTGGCCGGTATAGTCGTAATGATAACCCGCGCTGAAACGCGTGTCGGCGATGCCGCGCAGCGTCTCGAGCGCCTCGCCAAGGGTGGTGCCCATGGCGGGCACGCCTTCCAGGGTCACTGCATTGAGCTGCTGGAACTGGGTGCGCTTGCTGGGCTCGACCGATTCCTTGAACCGGACGATGGACGATAACGGCACCAGCTGGCCGCTGCCGGCGCGGATGTAATAGGAATCGAGCAGCTCGTGATTGGCCCGGAAATCACGCGATACCTGGGGGATCACCTCATAGGATCGGCCGCCCAGGCTGAACCGGTTGACGTAGCCGCCGCCCAGCATGGCCGACAGATTGGCGCCGACCTCTTTCATGTCGATGCCCAGCTGGGCCGCCCGGTCGCGGTCGATTTCCAGCGTGGTGCGCGGCCGGCTGAACTCGGTGGACTTGCGCAGGAACATGAATTTTCCGGAGGCCATGGCGTCGCCCAGAATCTCCGTGGCCATCTGGTCCATCTCGGTAAAGTCGTGGGCCGAGGTGAGAACGAACTGGACCGGAAACCCGCCGCCGCTGCCCGGCAGGCTCGGCCGCGGCGCCATGTTTATCTGCACGCCGGGAATTTTCGACACCTTGCCCTGGATTTCCGGATAGACGTCGAACACCGAGCGTTCGCGCTCGGTCGATGGCAGCATCTTGAACCCGCCGAAGCTCAGGCTGGGGCTGCCGCTGCCGCCCAGCATCAGGAAGCTGTGCTTGTATTCGGGGATCGTCTCGAACTGCTTCACCATCTCCTTGGCATAGGTCTGCACGTAATCGATAGTCGCGGTCTGCGGCGCGGCCATCTGCACGAACAGGATGCCCTGGTCCTCGGTCGGGGCCAGCTCGGTCTTGGTGGTCACGAACATGAAATAGATGCTGGCCAGGACGATGACGGCGAAGGTCATCGTCACCGCCAGGTGATCCAGCACGCTCGACAGCAGCGTCTGGTAGCGGTCGGCGAGACGCTGGAAGAAGTGCTGCACCGCCGCTTCCATGCGGCCGTGCCCGGTCGCCGGCTTCAGGATACGCGAGGACAGCATGGGCGACAGGGTCAGCGCGATGACGCCCGAGATCAGCACCGAGCCCGCCAGCGCGAAGGCGAATTCAACGAACAGATTGCCCACGAGGCCGCCCATGAAGCCGATCGGCACATAGACGGCGACCAGGGTCGTGGTCATGGAAATGATGGGCACCACGAGTTCGCGGCCGCTGTTGATGGCGGCCTGGAACGGCGTCTGTCCCTCGAAGATGTGCCGGTCCACGTTCTCGACGACCACGATGGCATCGTCGACGACGAGGCCGATGGCCAGCAGCATGGCCAGCAGGGTCAGCAGGTTGATAGAGAAACCCATCACCAGCATCATGAAGCAGCAGCCGACCAGCGCCAGCGGCACCACCACGCTGGGGATCACCGCGGCGCGCAGCGATCCCAGCGAGATCAGCACCACCAGCAGCACGATCACCACGGTCTCGCCCAGGGTCCAGAACACCTCGGCGATGGACTCGCTGATATATTCGCTGAAGTCGACGGCCAGATCCATATTCAGGCCTGTGGGCAGCTGCGACTCGATGTCCGGCAGCAGTCCCAGCACCTCCTTGGACACGGTCAGCGGGTTGGCGCCCGGCGTCTGCTCGACGGCGAGGAACATGGTGGTCTTGCCGTTGTACCAGGTGGTCATCTCGTAATTGCGCGCGCCCAGTTCCACGTCGGCCACGTCGCGCAACCTGACCAGCGTGTCCTGGTCGCGGCGGATCACCATGTTGCGGAACGCCTCGGGATCCTGGATGTCGGTCTCGGCGCTCATGTCGATGGACACCGAGGCGCCCTTGGTCTGTCCCACGGCGGCCAGGTAGTTGTTGGCCCGCAGCGCCGACGCCACGTCATCGGCGGTCATGCCCAGTGACGCCAGCCGCTTGGGGTCGAGCCAGACCCGCAGCGCGAAGGTCTTGTCGCCCATCAAAGTCGCCTTGGCGACGCCCGGAATGGCCTGGATGCGCGGCTGGACGGTGCGCATCAGATAATCGTTGATCTGCGACGGCGACATGGCGTCGCTGAAGAACGCCACATAGACCAGCGCCATGTTCTCGCCGGTGGTTGCACTGATTACCGGGTCCTGGGCGTCCTGCGGCAGCTGGCTGCGCTGGCTGCCCACCTTGGCCTGGATCTCCGCCACGGCGGCATTGGGGTCGTAGTTGAGCCGCATATGGGCCTCGATCACCGAGGTGCCCTGCGTGCTGGTCGAGGCTATGTAGTCGATGCCCTCGGCTTCAGCGACGGCCTGCTGCAGCGGCGTCGTCACGTAGCCCTGGATGGATTCGGCGCTGGCGCCGGGATAGGCCGTGCGGATCGAGACGACGGTGGACTTGGTCTCGGGATATTCGCGCAATTCCATCATGAAGATGGAGCGCAGGCCGATCAGCAGGATCAGCAGGCTGATCACGCTCGCCAGCACGGGCCGGCGGACGAATATGTCCGTGAATCTCACGGCAGGTCCACCGCCTGCGGCGGCGCCACCCGATTGTCAACGGCCACGGTCTGGCCGCTGCGCAGCTTGTTCTGTCCGACAGACACGACCTGGTCGCCCTCTTTGAGCCCGCCCGTGATCTCGATCATACCGCCGCGGGTCTCGCCCGTCTGTACCGGCGTGGCCACGGCGGTGCGCTCGCCGCCCTTTTCGGCGATCGCGAAGACCGAATTGCCGTAGGGATTATAGGTCACCGCCGACAGCGGCAGGGTCAGCACGCTGCGCTCGGACGGCAGGCCCACGATCATCTGGGCGAACATGCCCGGCCTCAGCGCCCTGTCGGCGTTCTCGACGGTTGCCTGCATCGCGATGCTGCGGGTGGCGCTGTCGACCCGCGGGCTGACCGCCGTGACCTTGCCGGTGAAGGTCTTGCCCGGGAAGGCGGCGACGCTGAAGCTGACGGTCTGACCGGGACCCAGCGCATCGATATAGCGCTCGGGCAGGGTGAAGTCGGCGTAGATGGGGTCAAGCTGCTGCAGGTCGACCATGGGCGTGCCGGCCTGCACATATTGGCCCAGACTGACCTTGCGGATGCCGAGGCGGCCGGGGAACGGCGCCGCGATCACCTT
This sequence comes from Emcibacter sp. SYSU 3D8, assembly GCF_039655875.1. Classification (NCBI taxonomy): domain Bacteria; kingdom Pseudomonadati; phylum Pseudomonadota; class Alphaproteobacteria; order Emcibacterales; family Emcibacteraceae; genus Emcibacter; species Emcibacter sp. SYSU 3D8. The sequence continues at coordinate 948,275 of NZ_JBBYXK010000002.1, forward strand.
CTTGGCGATCATCGCCCGCTGCTCGTCGGCCTGCGCCAACAGGCTGTCCAGGCTGCTCTTGGTCGCATCGAGCCGGGCCTGCGATACGTGGCCCTGATTGATCAGCTTGGTGTCACGCTCGAAATTGCTCCGGGCCAGCGCCACTTCCGCCTGCAGCGATTTCAGGCGGGCTTCCTCGGCGGTGGTGTCGAGCCGCACCAGCGGCGCTCCCTTGGCGACTTCGGTGCCGGATTCGAACAGGATCTGGCGCACGGTGCCGGCCACTTCGGTGGCAAGGTCGACGCTCTGGACTGCGCGCAGGGTGCCGACGGATGTCAGCTCGGACCGCCAGACCTGCCGGGTGACGACCGCCGACGACACGACGGCCGGCGGCGGCTTCATCGTCGCCATGTATTCCGCTGTCTTCATGCTCACGAAGGCCTTCCAGCCGAAAACGCCGCCGAGAACGACGAAAACGGCCGCAAGCATGATGATCATCCGCTTGTTCATGGCTGCATCAGTGCCATTTCGCGCCCGCAACGTCGAGAGGCTTATTTCGACATACGGCGTGCATTATTCCGCGCTCACGCTGGCGGTTTCCTCGATGCGTTCCATGTCTTCATCGGAGAAACCGAAATGGTGGCCGATCTCGTGGATCAGTACATGGGCGATGATGTGGCGGATGGACTCGCTCCGTTCTTCTTCCTCCCAATAGTCCAGGATCGGCTCCCGGTAGAGGAAAATCACGTCCGGCACGCCGTCGATCACGCCGGAGACCTTGTCCAGCATGTTGACGCCTTCATAGAGGCCCAGCAGGTCCCAGGGGCTTTCCAGCTCCATGTCCTCGCAGACCTCGTCGTCGGGGAAATCCTCGACGCGGATGGCGACGCCTTCGCAGTGGGTGCGGAAATGGGCGGGCAGGCGCGCAAAGACCTCCCGCGCGATCTCCTCGAAGTCCTCAATGGACGGATAGTCGTCGTCTTCAGTCAACAAAAGCCGGCCCCACCTGCGCGCCTGTCAACATTCAGGCCTGAATGCCCTATGCCCCTTGTGCGGGCGCACGTCAACCGCCCTTGGCCCGCGCGGTGGAACAACGCTATGGTGGCGCGGCCCAACGGAGACCAACGATGAAGCCACTTCTGACCCTTGCGTTCGCCATCGCCGCGCTGTCGCTCGCTGCCTGTGCCTCGGACAAGGGAGCGGGGCCAGGCGATCCCGAGGACGCGCTGGGCAAACCCTCGTCGGTCACCATTCCGGCGGCCTCCTCGGCCATCGGCCAGGGTGATGGCAACGCGGTGATCTGCGATACCGTGGCCGGCTTCGCCTGCCCTGATGGCCAGTACTGCAAGTTCGACGGCGGCAGCTGCGGCATCGAGAAGAAGACCGGTGTTTGCGTGGCGAAGCCGCAGATGTGCACCAGGGAATACCGGCCCCAATGCGGCTGCGACGGCAAGACCTACGGCAATTCGTGCGATGCCGCGGCGGCCGGCAAGAACGTGGATTTCGAGGGGGAGTGTCCGCCGGCCGGAGACGCGCCCGCGCCGGACAGATAATCGGCGCTAGATCAGCATTTTCTCCAGCAGCGCCAGTTCGTCCGCTTCCCTGGGCGGCTTGTCCCACCGGATCCGGTTGATCCTCGGAAACCGCATGGCGACGCCTGACTTGTGCCGGCTCGAACGCTGCAATCCCTCGAAGGCCACTTCCAGCACGAGGCCCTTGTCGGGTTCGTGGGTCACCTCGCGGACCGGACCGAAACTGTTGATGGTGTTGGCGCGCACGAACCTGTCGAGCTGCTTCAGCTCGTCATCGGTGAAGCCGAAATAGGCCTTGCCCACGGGCACCAGCGCGCCGTCCTTCCAGACGCCGAAGGTGAAGTCGGAATAGAACGATGAACGGCGGCCGCTGCCGCGCTGGGCGTAGAGCAACACGGCATCCACCAGGTACGGGTCGCGCTTCCATTTCCACCAATATCCTTTCGGCCGCCCGGCGAGATACGGGCTGTCGCCCCGCTTGAGCATGACGCCCTCGATGCTCTCGGCCTCGGTATGGCCGCGCAGGCCGGCGAGGTCTTCGAATGCGGCGAAGGGTATCAACGGCGACAGGCCGATGCGCGCCTCGCCCTGCCGCGCGGCCCAAATCTCCAGCCGCGCGCGGCGTTCGTCGAAGGGCAGCGGGCGCAGATCTTCGCCATCCTCGACCAGCAGGTCGTAGACACGCAGGCCGGCGGGAAAACCGGAGAGCTGCTTTTTGCTGACGGTCTTGCGGTTGAGCCGCTGCTGCAGGTCGGAGAAGGGCGCGACCGCGCCGTCGCGGATCACCAGCAACTCACCGTCGATGGCGGCCTCGAAGTGCATGGCCTCGATCAGGTCGGGGAACGCGCCGGAAATATCCTCGCCGGTACGGCTGTAGAGCCGCTTCACGCCGCCTTCCGACACAGCCTGTACCCTGATGCCATCCCATTTCCATTCGGCCCGGTAGTCGGCCGGGTCCATCCGGGCGAAATTCGCCTCCTCGACCGGATGGGACAGCATCACCGGCCGGAACGGCGCCAGCGCGCCATGTTCCGGTCGTTCCGCCGCGCCATCCGCCCAGGCGAACAGGTCGAGATAGGGCGGCTCCAGTCCGTGCCAGACTTCTTCCACCTCGGCGATGTCGAGGTTGCCGTACTGGGCCAGCGCCTGCTTGGCGAGGCGGGCCGAGACGCCGATCCGCATGGCGCCGGTGATCAGCTTCAGCAGCGCCCAGCGCCCGGTCTCGTCGAGCGCGTCGAGCCAGCCGGCGATGCGCCCCGGCATGTCCAGCTTGGAGGTGCGGTCCAGTTCCTCGACGATCTCGGACAGATCGGGCACCCGGTTGACGCCGCGGCGTGCCGGCCACATCAGCGCGATGGTCTCGGCGGTGTCGCCCACATAGTCGCGGGACCAGCGGAACAGGGCCGGGTCGGTGCGTTCCTCGATCAGGCCGCGGATCATGGCCGGCTTGGCGTGCTTGAAGTCGAGCGTGCCGGTCATGGCGGCCAGCGCATAGCCCCGGTCCGGATCTGGCACGTGCCGGAAATAATCGACCATCAGCGCCAGCTTGTCGTTGCGGCCGGGCGTGTAGGACAGCCGGTCGAGCAGCTCGGCGAACCGGTTCATCCGGCGGAGTCCGTGGCTGTCGCGGCCTCGTTCGCCGGCGCCTCGCCGTCTTCATCGTCATAGCCTGCCAGGTGCAGCGGCCTGGCCTTCAGGCCGTTCAGGCCGGCCCAGTGCACCAGCGGTTCCTCGCGGCCGTGCGTCACCCAGACCTCCTGCGGCGACAGCTCGTGCAAGGTGCCGGTCAGCTCGTCCCAATCCGCGTGGTCGGAGATCACCAGCGGCAGCTCGATGCCGCCCTGGCGCGCCCGGGCGCGCACCCGCATCCAGCCGCTGGCGAAGGCGCCAATCGGCTCGGGCAGCCGCCGGCTCCAGCGGTCGCCCAGCGCCGAGGGCGGCGCGACGATCACCCGGCCCATCATCTCGTCCCGTGTGGCGTCCTTGGCGAGGCGCAGATCGCCCAGGTCCACGCCCAGTTCCCCATAGAGCGCGCAGAGCTTCTCCATCGCGCCGTGGATATAGACCGGCGCGCCGTGACCCGCCTGGCGCAGCAGCGCGATGATCCGCTGCGCCTTGCCCAGCGCATAGGCGCCGACCAGCACGCAGCGTTCGGGGAACACGTCCAGCATGTGGAGGACCTTGTCCACCTCCCGCGCGGCATCGGGATGGCGGAAGACCGGCAGGCCGAAGGTCGCCTCGGTGATGAAAACGTCGCACGGCACCGGCTCGAACGGCGCACAGGTCGGATCGGGCCGCCTTTTGTAGTCGCCGGACACGACAATGCGCCGTCCATGCGCCTCGATCACCGCCTGGGCGCTGCCCAGCACATGCCCGGCCGGTACCAGCCAGACCGTGGCGTCGCCGATCCGGTGTTTTTCGCCATACCGGGCAACCTGCTGCGACGGCGTGAAGTCGGCGCCATAGCGCGAGCCCATGATCGCCAGCGTTTCCCTGGTCGCCAGGACAGAGCCGTGACCGGCGCGGGCATGGTCGGAGTGGCCATGCGTCACCACCGCCCGGGGCGAGGCACGCGTCGGGTCGATGTAGAAATCTCCCGGCGGGCAGTAGAGGCCCTTCGGCGTCGGGCAGACGATGTCGGTGAAGGCAGTCATGGAGACAAGAACATCAGGCACCGCGGTTTCGTTTCAAGGGATGGGCATAAACCTCCTGTTCCCATTCTGTTCCATTCCGCTAGATTAGGCCATGGATTCGTCGCACCCGCTCCCGGTATCCCTGCCGCCCGTCTTCCGGGACTGGTTCGGCGCGCGCGGCTGGGCGATCCGGCGGCACCAGCAGGAATTGCTCGATCTGGCCCAGGCGGGCCGCTCGGCGCTGCTGGTCGCGCCGACCGGCGCGGGCAAGACGCTGGCCGGCTTCCTGCCGCCGCTGATCGAGCTCTACCACGAGATGCAGGGTCCGCCAGCCGAGCGAAGACGGGGCCTGCACACGCTCTACATCTCGCCGCTCAAGGCGCTGGCCGTCGATATCGCCCGCAACCTGGAGACGCCGTCGGCGGAAATGAAACTGGGCGCGCGGATCGAAACACGCACCGGCGACACGCCCACCGAGAAGCGCGCGCGCCAGCGCCGCGATCCGCCGGACATCCTGCTGACCACGCCGGAACAGCTCGCCCTGCTGTTGTCGCACAAGGACGCGGGCGACCTGTTCGGCGGCCTGCGCACCATCGTGCTCGACGAGCTGCACGCCATCGAGAACACCAAGCGCGGCGACCTGCTGGCGCTGGGTCTTGGCCGGCTGGCGCGCATCGCGCCGGGGGCGCGGCGCGTGGGCCTGTCGGCCACCGTCGCCGATCCGGACCGCCTGCGGCGCTATCTGGTGCCTCAAGTCGCCGGGCAGGCCCGCATGGCCGAACTGGTGGTGGCCGATCCGGGTGCGCCGCCCGACGTGGCCATCCTGCGCACCCGCGAGCGGATTCCGTGGGCCGGCCACCGCGGCGCCTACGCCATGGCGGACATCATGGCGGCGATCAAGGCGGTGCGCTCGGCGCTGCTGTTCGTGAACACGCGCTCGCAGGCCGAGGCCAGCTTCCAGGCGCTGTGGCAGCTGAATGACGAGAACCTGCCCATCGCGCTGCATCACGGCTCGCTGTCGGTCGAGCAGCGCCGCCGGGTCGAACAGGCCATGACCCTGGGCAAGCTGCGCGCGGTGGTCTGCACCTCGACGCTGGAGCTTGGCGTCGACTGGGGTGCGATCGATCTGGTGATCCAGCTCGGTGCGCCGAAAGGCTCGTCGCGGATGATGCAGCGGATCGGCCGATCCAACCACCGGCTGGACGAGCCGTCGCAGGCGCTGTTCGTGCCCACCAACCGGTTCGAGGTGCTGGAATGCGTGGCGGCCAAGCAGGCGATCATGGACGGCATCCAGGACGGCGACCTGCCGCGTCCCGGCGGCCTCGACGTGCTGGCCCAGCACCTGGTCGGCCGCGGCTGCGCCGAGCCGTTCGACATGGCGACGCTCTACGAAGAGGTCACCGCCGCCGCGCCCTATGCCCATCTGGACCGCGAAACCGTCGAGCGGGTCGTCGATTTCGCGGCAACCGGCGGCTATGCGCTCCAGCGCTACGAGCAATATCACAAGCTGGAGCGGCTGCAGGACGGGCGCTTCACCATCGCCTCGCGCAAGGCGGCGCAGCAATACCGGCTGAATGTGGGCACCATCGTCGAGGCGCCGATGATCAAGCTGCGCTCGATCCGGCGCGGCGGGCGAGGGCGCAAGGCCGGCGCCGCGCCGGCGGTGACCCATGTGGCGGGAAAGCCTGTCGGCCGCGCCGGGTTCCATATCGGCGAGGTCGAGGAATGGTTCATCGAGCAGCTTCGACCCGGCGACACCTTCCTGTTCGCCGGCCAGGTCTGGCGCTTCGAGGGCCTGGCCGAGAACGAGGCCTATGCCTCGAAGACCGAGGAGAAGGAGCCGATGGTGCCGTCGTACCAGGGCGGCAAATTCCCGCTGTCGACCTTTCTCGCCGAACGGGTGCGCGCCCTGCTGGCCGATCCGTCGCAGTGGCGCTTCCTGCCCGGGCAGGTGAACTGGTGGCTCGATCTCCAGCGCGCCAAATCGTCGATCCCCGGCGCCGATCAGATGCTGGTCGAGACGTTCCCCCGCGGCTCTCGTCACTACATGGCGTGCTATCCGTTCGAGGGACGCCTCGCCCACCAGACCCTCGGCATGCTGCTGACCCAGCGGCTGGAAAAGATGCGGTTGCGGCCCATGGGCTTCATGGCCAACGATTACGCGCTGGCGGTCTGGTCCCTGGGCGATATGTCTACGGTCGACATGGGCGCGCTGTTCTCGGACGAAGGCGTGGGCGACGGGCTCGATGCGTGGATGGCCGAGTCCAACCTGCTGAAGCGCACCTTCCGCACCTGCGCCACCATTGCCGGCCTGATCGACCGGCGCTATCCGGGCCATGAGAAAAGCGGCCGCCAGATGATGGTCAATTCGGACCTGATCTACGATGTACTGGGGCGGCACGAGCCTGACCATATCCTGTTGCAGGCGACCCGCGAGGACGTCTCGTCCGGCCTGCTGGACCTGGCGCGCATGCGCCGGCTGCTCGAGCGGATACGGCCTGCGGGGCGCATCCTGCACCGCAGGCTGGCGCAGATTTCGCCGCTGGCCGTGCCGTTGATGATGGAGATCGGCAAGGAGTCGATCGCCGGCGAGGCGAACGAGGACCTGCTGTCCGAGGTGGCCGATGAGTTCATGGAGATACTGAATGGCTGACGCGGCCCCGAACGAAACGGCGATGGCCTCGGTGAACGGCGCCGCGCTGGTATTCGACCGCTCGGGCGCGGCGTGGTGGCCGGAGGAGCGGTTGCTGGCTGTCGCCGACCTGCACTTCGAAAAGGGCTCGTCCTTCGCGGCGCGGCGCGGCGTGCTGTTGCCGCCCTATGACACGCGCGAGACCTTGCAACGGCTGGAGGCGGCCTGCGCCTATTACCGGCCCAGAACGGTCATCGCCCTTGGCGACAGTTTCCACGATCTGGGCGCGGCGGGCAGGCTGTCGGCGGGGGACGTGGCCCGTATCCGCGCGCTGACCGCCGGACACGAATGGTACTGGATCGAGGGCAACCACGATCCCCAGCCGCCGGAGGGTCTGGGCGGCTGGTGCGCCGCCTCGCTGGCCTGCGGTCCGTTGCTGTTCCGGCATCTGCCGCAGCCAGGCACACAGCCGGGGGAGGTGGCGGGCCATCTGCATCCCGCGGCCAGGGTGGTGGTGCGCGGCCGGGGGCTGCGGCGGCGTTGCTTCGCTACCGACGGCCGGCGGCTGATCCTGCCGTCCTTTGGCGCCTATACGGGCGGCCTCGATGTGCTCGACCGGGCGTACGGGTCCCTGTTCACGGAATCGTTTCATGCGTGGATGATCGGCCAGGACCGGGTCTATCCGGTGGCGAGCGGAAAACTCTCGTAACGGTTGAATCCGCGCGGCCTGTCCGGTCTTAATGATCGCAGGTTCAACGGGCCGGAGGGCGACGACGGAGTGACTGGTCGGGAAACAGTCCGCCAGAAGGGCGAATCGCGCATCAGTGAACGGGCCGCGGCGATGGGCGCACTGAAACAGCGGCTGGGTGCGCTGGTCGATGCGATCCCGGCAGATGCGCCGGTGATCTACCTCGACATTCCCATTCACCTGAACGTGGGCGACCTGCTGATCTTCGCCGGGACCGAGCGCCTTCTCGCCCGGCACATGCGGCAGGTGACCCACCGCTTCAGTTCCAAGGATTATGCGCGGTTTCTGGATGCGGTCACCGATCGCCACGTGCTGTTGATGCATGGCGGCGGCAATCTTGGCGATCTGTGGCCGGAACACGAATCGGTCAGGCAGGATATCCTGCGGCGATTCCCGCATAACCGGGTCGTGGTCTTTCCCCAGACAGTGCACTTCCGGGACATGGGGAACGCCGCCGCTTGCGGCGCGGCGTACCGGGATCACCCCGATTGCATCCTGTTCGTGCGCGACGAGACATCGCGCAAGGTGGCCGAGCGGCACATGGGCGTGCCCTGCCGGACCGCACCGGATGCCGCGCATCATCTCTGGCGGTCGGGAGATATTTACCGAGCCGACGCCGGCGGACGGGGGGAACTCGTTTTGCGCCGTACGGACCAGGAGGCCGCGGAATCCGAGCGGGCGCCCGACGGGATCGACTGGCAGGACATCATTACGCCGGCGGACCGGGCGATCTTCCGGATGCAAAAGCATGCCATCAGGCTCAATTCCAGCGTGCCGCTGCAAGCCCTGCTGATGGGCTCCTGGCGCGGCCACCGGGACCGGGTGATCCGCCGGGCCTCGACCCATTTCAGGACGAGATCACGCATTCGGACCGACCGGCTTCACGCGGTCATTCTGGGGTGCCTGCTCGGCAAGGAGGTAATCATGGAGGACAACAATTACGGCAAGCTGTCGGCCTATTTCGATACCTGGATGCCGGAGCTGATTCCGCGGGGCAGGGTGCACCCCGATCCGGCCTCTCGCGCGTAGGTTCAGAAGCCGTGCGCGTGGCCGCCGAGGATAACCGCATCGGTGCCGGGCTGGTCCGTCATCCGCCAGGCCCGCTCATGGAAGAAGAACACCACCGTGTTGATTGCCGGCTCGACCAGCGCCACGCCGGTGGCGACGGCGACCGAGCCGGTGAAGGCATAGGTCACGGCGAATCCCACCAGGAAATGCAGGACAGCGAAGGTGGCGGTCTTGATCAGATCTCTCGGCATGGCGGCACCCTTTGTTGCGAATGACTCGCAAGATAGGGCATGGCGCACCGCAAGGCAAGTTAAATTAGAATTATTCTAAACTATCCATCCGTCAGCACATAGCGTATCGGCAGGCGCTTCAGGCCGCTGACGAAACTGGATTGGACCCATGCGGGATAACCGTCCAGTTCCACATGCTCCAGCCGGGGAACAAGCTCGGTGAACAGCGCGCGCATTTCCATCTTGGCGAGGTACTGGCCGAGGCAAAGATGCGGACCATAACCGAAGGCGATGTGGCGGTTGGGCGAGCGGTCCACGCGGAACTCGTTGGGCGCCTCGAACACCTCCTCGTCCCGATTGGCGGCGTGGTAGAGCAGCATCAGCGCATCGCCCTTGCGGATATTCTGGCCGCGCAACGTGTAGTCCTCGGTGGCGGTGCGCATGAAATGCTTCACCGGGGTGGTCCAGCGGAACATCTCATCGACCGCCGACGGGATCAGCGCCGGATCGTCCCGCAATCTGGCCAACTGCCACGGGTTGCGCATCAGCGCCAGCAGGCCGCCCGAGGTGGCCGAACTGGTGGTGTCATGCCCGGCCGTGGCGATGATGATGTAATAGGACATGGCCTCCAGATGACCAATCGGTCGGCCGTCGATGGTGGCGTTGGCGATCACGGTCGCCACGTCGTCCCGGGGGTTGGCGCGGCGGGCGTCGGTCATGGCGGAGAAATAGGCGAAGAACTGCTGCACCGTCCCCATGTCGGGCGCGTCGGCCTCCTGCCGCTGCATGTCCGGGTCCTGCGGCCCGAACAATTCCTGGGTCAGCTTCAACAGCAGCGGCTCGTCGGATTCCGGCGCGCCGAGAATCATCATGATGACTTGCAGCGGGTACCAGACCGCGACGTCGGCGACAAAGTCGCAGTACTTGCTCTGCGCCATCCGGTCCACGGTACGCTTCGCCAGCTCGGTAATGCGCTGCTGCAGCTTGCCCAGGCTGCGCGGCTGGAACCATTCCTGGGTCATGGCGCGGAATATTCGGTGGTCCGGGTTGTCCATGTGGATCAGGGTGCGCAGCAACTGGTCGCTGCCGCCGGTGAAGGCACGGACCGCCTCTTCCTGGTCGATGCTCTGCAGCACCGCGCGCGGACCGTTCAGGAAGCGGTCGCTCTGGCGCTCCAGTTCCATGATATCGGCGTGGCGCGAGATTGCCCAGAACGGCCGGAATCCGGGGGGCTCCACCCAGGCGACCGGCGCGTTCCGGCGCATGTCGTCGAGCAGGGCCAGCAGCCCCCGCTCGTCGGCCCAGATGCTTGGGTCGGCGATTGCGCAATAGTCGATCATCGTGCTCATGAAATCCCTCCCGCCGGCAAGTATGGGGAAGGATACGGTAATTCGCTACCGGCGGGTCATCACGAGGCCTCGATGACCTCGAAATCATGGGTGATGGCCACGGCTCTCGCCAGCATCGCCGAGGCCGAACAGTATTTTTCTGCCGACAGGGCGATGGCGCGTTCCACCTTCGCCGGGTTCAGCCCCGCGCCTGTCACCACGAAGTGCAGATGAATCTTCGTGAACACCTTGGGGTCTTCGCCGGCGCGCTCGGCGTCGATTTCCAGGTTGCAGCTGGACACCGTCTGGCGGCCCTTTTCGAGGATGTGCACCACGTCATAGGAGGTGCAGCCGCCCAGTCCCAACAGGATCAGCTCCATGGGAGTCGGCGCGATGGCGACGCCTGTCTTGCCGCCCATGCTGCCCATGACCACCGCATGGCCGGTATCGGACTCGCCCAGGAAGTTGCGGTCCTCGATCCATTTGACGCGTGCTTTCATCGGCGTGGCCTCCTTCGGGTGCGCGCAATCTAGCCGCAGGCGGCTGCGTGGCAAACTCTTTCGGCGCTGGCACCGCTGCCTGCGCCGGATCGAACACGGATAACACGGCGGCTGATCCGGTCTTGCAGCCTGGATCGGCGCCCGTGCGTCACGGCCGCGTTCGCAGGCCGGACAGATACAGCCGGTAGGCCTCGGGAAAGCCGTGATGGAGGGCGGCTTCTTCCAGCGATTCCAGATAGCCTTCGCGCGGGAGCGAGGGCTCGGCATTGCTGGCGATATAGATCAGCGCCGGCTCCAGCACCTCGAAATCCGCGACCGGCCGCGCCGTGGCGCGGCGGTAACTGCCGCGCGCCACGCCCTCGATCTCGTCGAGCGCCGCCTCGCAGGCCTGTGTCAGCCGCCACAGCACGCCGTGCACGGTGGCGCCCGCCTCGGGCACCACCGTGCTGACGCCGCGGATGTTGATCAGCAACCGGTAATCCGGCAGCGAGGCCGCTCCGATGAAGCCAGCCGCCGGACAGCGCTGCGCCATGATGACGGGATGCATGTTGCGGCCATAGGCGAAGTAGAGGCGGGTCATGGCAGCCGCTTAGCCACGTTTTCGTTCACCCAGCGCACGTCCTCGATGCTGGAGCAGGACACGGTTACTTCGGTGCAGCCCACTTCCTTGAACCGGCCGAGCTGTTCCAGCATGGCGTCGCCGTCGCCGTGGAGCACGCCGCCCACGCCCCAGTCGGTGACCGACTCCTTCCTGCCCCAGCCGCGCGCCATGTCGCGGATGCGGTGGGCGAGCTGCTCGGCGCCGCGCTCATCGGCGCCGCGCGCCATCACCACGTCGCAGGTGATCGCCACGTCCTCCGGCTTGCGGCCGGCTTTTTCGACCGCCTCCTTCAGCGGCCCGGCGATCTCCCGCACCTGGGCGGGCGACAGCTGCCATGTGTTGACGGCGTCGGCGTGGCGCGCCGCCACCTGCAGGGCGAGGCCCGCCTTGTTGAGGCCGATCCAGATCGGCACGGAGCCGTTCACCGGCACCGGGGCGAACTCGGCCTCGCCCTCATAGGTGTGAAACTTGCCGTCAAAACCATCGATCTTGCCGGTGAACAGCTGTTTGAGGATGACGATGGTTTCCTCGAGGAGCTCGACCCGGTCGCTGAAGCCGGGCATGGGAAAGCCGTAAGGCCTGAAGTCGGCCACCTCGTAGGCGGTGCCGATGCCAAGAATCACCCGGCCGTTCGACAGCGCATCGACGCTCGCCACCTGCTTGGCGAGGCGGGTCGGATGATAGAACGGTGCGCCGGTTACATGGGTGCCGAGTTTGATCCGGCTTGTCCTGGCCGCGGCATAGGCCAGCCAGGTCCAGGATTCCGTGACCGGGAACGAGGGATGGTCGGCGATATAGAGCCCGTGCAGTGCGGTGGCGTCGATCTCGGCCAGGTGCGGCGTTGCCCAGTCCTGGCTGGTGATGATCACGCTCAGTTTCAGATCGCTCAATTAATGCTTCTCCCCGGTCCCCAACGCAGTCATCCTAATCAACTGGGGAAGACGAGGGAACGCCATTGGGAAGAACGGCGTTCTCGCTCAAGTTCTGGGGAGGACGCATGAGCACGACGACCTACGATATCGAGGCCATGGCGCGGCGCCTTGCCGAACTCGACGACCTGCAGGCCATTCGCGACCAGCAGGTGCGCTACGGCAGGGCGCTGGATTGGGACGACGAGCCTCTGCTGGCCCAGGTGTTCTGGCCCGACGCCGACATTGACTACGGCTTTTTCTGCGGCCGGGGTGACGAGTTCGTGAAGGTGCTGATCACCATCAGCCGGGAATCGGGCTGCCGGCCGTGGCACGCCATCTCGGGCCAGAGCGTCAGCCTGACCGGCGCAAACTCGGCCAAGGCCGAATGCTACTTCCTCGGCGGCAGCACCACCCTGAACATCGCCGGCGACACCGAGGTCCAGTTCATCGGTGGCCGGTACCTCGATGATTTCGAGAAGCGCGGCGGCGAGTGGCGGGTGGCCAGGCGGGTGCTGATCTGCGATTTCCGCTATTCGGACATCACCCGCACCGAGACCGTCGAAGGCTTCGCTGCAGCACTCAACGATCGCGGCAAGCTGGGTCCCGATCACCCGCTTTACTGGCAGTTCACCCGCCGCTGACGCTCAGACGGTGAAGTCGGCGCCCTGGCCGGCGATCGGCTTGATCTCCTCGTAGCGGACTCCCAGGTCGATCCCGAAATTCTCCCTCAGGGCCGCCAGATAGGGCTCGCCCTCCTCGAGACAGGTGACGGTTTCCTGTCCGCCCGCCACCTTGCGCAGCGTGTAGTCCATCAGCGACACCCGGCCATCGGGCGTGGGACGCGTCGCCACCCGCGCCCAGGTGAAGAATGAGGCCGGATGGGTCGAGGTGAAATGGTTGCCCAGGACCCGGTCGCTGTCGATCACATGGCCCATGTCGAAGCTGTAGAGGTTCGACCAGCCTTCCTCGCCGCGCATCTGCAGGATGATGCCGTAGACGTCGTTGGCCACGTAGCGCCGCACCGACCCGTTCAGGTCCTGCTCGACGTCAAGCGACAGCCGCATGGGCGCCAGCGCCGTGCCGCTGCCGAAGCCCACATCGGCGATCCAGTCCTCGCCGCCGATCCGCACCAGACTCAGCTGGTGGGTGCGGCCGCCTACCGGCCCGGCAATGTGCACCCGCCCCAGCAGGGCACGGGCCTCGAAACCGAATGCCTGCAGCGCCGCGAGGAACAGGCTGTTCACCTCGAAGCAATAGCCGCCGCGCGGGCGCCGCACCAGCTTGTCGAAAATCGTGGCGGGATCGAGCGATATGCCGCGGCCCAGCAGGATGTCGAAATTCTCGAACGGGATGGCGAGGGGTTGGGCCCGCTGCAAGCTGCGGAGCCCGTCAACACTCGGTGTGGGTGCCGCCGCCAGGCCGATCCGCTTCAGGTATGCCTCGGTATCGAATTCGGTCATGTGCAAACTCCTCCGGCAACCGGATCATATGATCGGGCCGTCCTGCGTCAATCCGGCTTTCAATGGCGGGGAGCGGATGATTAGATGCGCCTCCCGACCTGTGACGATATGGAGTGCCGCGCTGTGACCATGCATGACCGATTTCGCCTCGACGGCAAGGTGGCACTCGTGACCGGTGGCGGTCGCGGCATCGGCCGAGGCATCGCGCTGGCGCTGGCCGAATGCGGCGCCGACGTCGCCGTGCTGGCGCGGCGGCAGGCCGACGTGGACGCCGTCGCCCGCGAGATCGGGGACCGCGGCCGTCGCGGTCTGGGACTGACCGGCGACATCATGTTGACCGAAACCCTGCCCGAAGCGCTTGACGCGGTGGTCGCCCATTTCGGTCGCATCGACATCATGGTGAACAACGCCGGCGGCAATACGGACCGGCGCGGCTATTCGCTCGACGAGATCACCATGGAGAAATGGGACGAGCAGATCGGACTCAACATGCGCCACAAATTCCAGGGCGCCCGGGAGGCGGCGAAGCGCATGGGCGATGGCGGCCGGATCATCAATGTGGTGTCGATCGCCGCGCTACGGCCCTATCCGGGATTTGGCGCCTACGGAACGGGCAATGCCGGCATCATCGGCATGAGCAGGACGCTCGCGGTGGAACTGGCGCCCCGCAAGATCACCGTGAACTGCATCGCCCCGGGCGAAATCTATACTGACCTGCTGACCGAGTCGCTGGGTTGGGACGAGAAAGCCGCCCAGGACTATGCCGACACCGCCATCCCGCTGGGCCGGATCGGCTATCCCGAGGACGTGGCGGCCGTTGCCGCGTTCTTCGCCTCGCCCGCCGCCGAATGGACGACCGGGCAATGGGTCGAAGTGTCGGGCGGCCGCAGCTAGTCGGTCCCGGGGCTGACGGCGGGCGGGTCGCTCGCCGGAAAGCTTTCCTCCAGCGCCTCGTCCAGCCGTTCGCTCAGATGCGCGGGGCTTTCTTCCGCCGGCGCCAGTGTCGTCTCGATGTTCGCGCCGTCCCTGAGGGTCAGGGTGACCGGCGTGCGTTCGGCGATATCGGCAAGGCGGGCGCGCTGCTCGGCGTCCAGATCGCCTTTCAGATGCAGCCGGCGGCTGATCTGAGACCGTTTTTCCTCGAGGCTGTGGGACAGGTCGACGGTCACCTCCTCGAGCGGCCAGCCCTTGCGTGCCGCATACATGCGCAGGGTGATCGCCGTGCAGGCGCCCAGCCCGCCCAGGATCAGGTCATAGGGCGCGGGACCTGCGTCACCGCCTCCCATGCCGTGCGGTTCGTCGCCGGCGATGCTGTGCCGGCCGGCCTTGATCTCGACCTGATGCGGGGTGGGCTTGGTGATGACATGCACGCGGGCCATGGGGGTCTCCTTGATGCGGGCGGGCATGATGGCACTCACTCATCCTCGTCGTCCACCTCGCCCAGTGTGGTGATCCCGTCGATCAGGGTTTCGCCAGTCCGCTTGTAGACCCGGCGCGGCCGGACCCCTGCGGCTGACTCGAGCGTATCGGCCAGGATCTGCGAGTGGGTAACGACCCAGACCTGGGTCCGTTCCGCGGCCCGGGCGATCAGCCGGCCGAGCGGCGGCAGCAGATCCGGGTGCAGGCTGGTCTCCGGCTCGTTGAGCGCCACCAATGGCGGCAGCCGGTATCCCAGCAGCGCGCCCGCCAGCGCCAGAAAGCGCAGCGTGCCGTCCGATAGCTCGGCCGCACCGAAGACGCGATTGGGAAATTCAGCATAGGTCATGCCGAACGACGCGGTCTGTCCCGGCTCGGGCACGATCAGCCGCGCGCCGGGAAAGGCGTCGGCCACGGTCTCGTCCAGATCGACCGTGTCCTCGCGGATATGAGTGAGCGTGGCGAAAACCGCCGCCAGGTCTGAAGCGTCCGAGGACAGGGTCGGCGTGGTGACGGCAAGGCACGGATGCCGCAGCGGCGAGGCCGGATCGGTACGGAAGGCGTGATAGAAACGCCAGCCCAGCATGGCCGCGCGCACCAGATGCAGGTCGGGGAACTGGCCCGGATGGTTGAGGCTGCCCAGCGCAGTCTCGCTGGGCAGCAGGTCCTCGTCCAGGTCGTGGCGTTTGCCTTCCTCGTCGCGGGCGAAGCCGTGCGGTCCACGGCGCTCCAGCATGGTTACCGGCCGCCGGCCTCCCACGAAGGCCAGCGACTCCGTCTTGATCTGCGGCTCGAGGAGGAAGCCCGCGCCGGTGGGCATGCGAAGCCCCACTCCGACTTCGTATTGCTGGACCAGCCCGGTTTCGGCGGTATAGGCGTAATCGGCTCCCATCGCGCCCAGTTCGGCGCGGAGCTTGATCCGCGCCCGCTCGTTCTTCTTGCGGGGCCCGGCCCACAGGGCGCTTTCCATGCCGCCTTCGGCCGCGAGCTCGCGGGTCAGCGTGCCGGACGCGGCCGCCTGTACCAGCTGCAGGCCGCGATAGAGGTTGGTCTTGCCGACGCCGTTCTCTCCGATGAAGACGTTCAGGCGCCGGAGCGGAAAACGCAGTCGCCTGACACTGCGATAGCCTTCAATGCCGACCGACCAGACCTGCATGGACATCATTCCCGCTGACAGAGTCCCGCGAGATTAGGAACATTAGTAGAACGCTTCAAGCGTCTCGTAGACCGGGTCGCCATCAAGGCAGGCCATGATCGCCGGCGCCGCATTCCGGTGATAGGGCGCATCGGCATAATTCTGGTACGCGCCGGCCTCGGGGAACGAGATGAAGTAGACATAGCTGAGCGGCTCGGCGCCCCGGCGCACCTCGTAGGTCTTCGGCTCGGGCTCGTTGGCGCGGATATTGGCCACCAGGGTCGAAACGAGCGCCTCGAATTCCGCCACCTTGTCGTGTTTCACCTTCAGTCTGATCAATTGCCCGAACATCGCATCCTCCCTTGTCGTGAGGGCGGGAGCCTAGACCAGTTCTAACCCTTGCGGAAATAATCCCGGGCGGTGTCGAGGAACAGATCGTAGACGCGGCGGGCATATTGCATCGCTTCGTCGTCGCTCAACCGGTCCAGACTGGCGCCGACCTGGTCACGGCCCGCATTGTCCACGCCCAGCGCCTTCATCAGATAGGCGAATTTGTGCCGGGTTTCCTCCGAGGAGAAGTCCGACGCCTCCAGCTCGTGGAACTCCAGTAGCGCCGAGCGCAGCCGGTCCTGGATGGTGCCCGTATCGGCTACCAGCAGGCCCACGCCCACCATCAGCAGTTCATACGCCTGAGCATTGCCGGTCATGTCCGCATTCTCCCGAGTCGCCTTCACAGTTTACGCCAAATGGCGGAAAGCGGTGGGCGCTTTGGTGGCTTGCCGCGTTTTACTTCCCGGTAACATCGCGTAGAATGACAGCCGAGCCAAGGAGACTGCGATGAACCGACCGATCGGCGACGTCCTCGACCTGCAGCGCAAGGCGTTCCTGCGCGACGGACCTCCAAGCCTGGCAGACCGCAAGGCGCATCTGGCGGCGCTCGCGGGCCAAGTGCGCAAGTACCGCGACCCGATGGGCGAGGCGGTCAGCGAGGACTTCGGCAACCGGAGCCGGCACGAGACCTTGCTGGCCGAGACCATGGCCACGATCATGTCGCTGAAGCACTCGGGGAAACACCTTGCGTCGTGGATGGCGCCGTCCAACCGCCCGCTGAACCGCCTGCAGCACCCCTTCGCCAGCGCGCGGGTGCATTACCAGCCGCTCGGCGTTGTCGGCATCATGGCGCCCTGGAACTATCCCTTCCAGCTGTCGCTGGTGCCGGTGGGCCAGGCACTGGCGGCAGGCAACCGGGTGATGCTGAAACCGTCCGAGTTTACGCCCGGCGTTGCCGCGCTGCTGGCGCGGATGCTGGCCGAGGTGTTCGGCGAGGAACGCGTGGCGGTGGTCGAGAGCGGCCCCGACGTGGCGGCCGAGTTCAGCCGCCAGAAATTCGATCACCTGATGTTCACCGGCTCCACCGCCACTGGCCGGCGCGTGATGATGGCCGCCGCCGAGAACCTGGTGCCGGTGACACTGGAACTGGGCGGCAAGTCGCCGGTCATCGTCGGCGGCGACTACGACCTGGGCAAGGCCGCCGGCTCCATCGCGCTGGGCAAGATGCTCAATGCCGGCCAGACCTGCATCGCGCCCGACTATGCCTTCGTGCCGGCCGGCAAGGCCGAATCGTTCGGCCGTGCCCTGTCGGACCAGATCGCCACCATGTATCCCACGTTGGCCGCGAATCCCGACTACACCTCCATCGTCGCCGACCGGCATTTCGAGCGGATCAACGGCCTGATTGACGATGCCCGCGCCAAGGGCGCCCGGATCGAGCAGATCAATCCCGGCGGCGAGGAACTGGGCAACCAGCGCAAGATCGCCCCCACCCTGATCTTCGATCCCACCGATGACATGAAGGTGATGCAGGAAGAAATCTTCGGCCCGGTGCTGCCGGTGATGACTTACGGCGACCTGAGCGAGGCCATCGATTACGTCAACGCCCACGACCGGCCGCTTGCCCTCTATCATTTCAGCAATGACGCGTCCGCACAGCGCCGGGTGATCGAGCGCACCACGGCGGGCGGCATGACGGTGAACGACACGCTGCTGCATGTGGCGGTGGAGGAACTGCCGTTCGGTGGCGTCGGCCCCAGCGGCATCGGCGCCTATCACGGCGAGGCGGGCTTCCGGACGTTCAGCCACGCCAAATCGGTGTTGAAGCAGTCGGCACTGAATTTCGGCGGCGCGCTGCGTCCGCCGTTCGGCTCGCGCCTGGAGAAAATTGCCGCCATGATGATCGGGAAGTAGACTAGAAGAACCTGACCGGAAATCGCATCGGAAGCGCTATCATGTCCGAAACCGCCATCGACCGCGCCGCCATGGGCCGCCTTGCCAAGGCGCTGACCTTTCTTCTCAGCGCCGCGCATCCGACGGTGGTGGCGTTGCGCACTGCGTCGGAAACCGGCGATGCGGGCGACATCAGAAAGGCGCGCACCCTGTTCCTGAAACTGAAGCCCGGCGAGCGCCAGGGCGCCATGAACATGCTGAAGGATTGACCGGGAGAAACTGTCGCCAGGCGGCACCCTCCGGTCCAGGACCCGCCATCGGCGTGGGAGAAGGAGGCGTGGTTTGGCCAAGGCACAATTGTTCGATCCGGTGACAGGCACCCGCTTCGGTGGACTGGAACTGATCGACGAATGGCGTGCTGCGCCCGGTTCGCTGATCTGGGTGGACCTTGCCGAGCCATCGCCCGAGGAAGACGCCGCCGCGCTGCGCCAATTCGGGATTCACTCCACCGCCATCGAGGATGCCCTGTCGCCGCGCCATCCGCCCAAGTCCGAGGCGTTCGACGATCATACCTTCCTGCTCATCAAGGGGCTGGACGCGAAAACCCGCGATATCGCCTTCGGCACGATCCAGATCGCCATATTCATCGGCGAGCGGTTTCTGGTGACGCGCCACAGCGCGTTCTCGCCCAGCATCGACAAGCTGTGGAACGCGACCCTGGAGGAAACCTCCATGTTGGGCAAGGGCGCCGCCGTGACGGCGCTGCGGCTCGTGGATATCGTCATGAACCGGTTCCTCGGGATTCTGCTGGCCGTGGAAGAGCGGCTGGAATGGCTTGAAAAGGAAGTGACGGACGACCCCCGCGACGCGCTGCTGGCCGAACTGATGGCGCTGAAGTCCAATCTTACCCGGATGCGGCGCATTGCCACCTATCACGCGCAGATGTTCGTCGAGTTGGCCAAGGATCCGCCGCCAGGCATCCCGGCGAAACTCAAGCACGAATTGCGGGACATGCTCGAGAAGCTGGAGCGTCTGTCGAGCCTCACCGGCCTCTATTACGACCTGTCCTCCGACATGGTCGAGGGCTACATCTCGCTGGCGTCGCACCGCCTGAACAAGATCATGAAGGTGCTGACCATCGTGGCGTCGATCTTCATCCCGCTGACGTTCCTGGCGGGCATCTACGGCATGAATTTCCAGAACATTCCGGAATTGCAGTATCGTTACAGCTATTACGTCCTGTTGGGCATCATGGTGGTGGTGGGCGCTGGACTGCTGGTGTTGTTCAAGCGGAAAGGCTGGCTCTAGGTGGACCAAGTCTGGCACGTTCTCGAACTGAGCTGGCACTGGCTGTCGTATCTGGCCACGGCCACCTTGTTCAAGGTCAACCGGGTCGAGGTGACGAGCCTGGGACTGATCCAGGTCATCGTCGTCCTTTGCGCCGCATGGTGGCTGTCGCGGCTGCTGCAGCGGACCCTGCTCCGTTTCGCCACCGGCAACCGAAGCATCAGCCCGGCATCGCTCTATACACTCGGCCGGCTGATTCACTACGTCATCATCGCGCTGAGCCTCCTGCTCGGCCTGTCGATGCTCGGGCTCGACTTCTCCAATCTGGCGTTCATGGCCGGCGCCATCGGTGTCGGCCTGGGCTTCGGCCTGCAGACCCTGGTGAGCAATTTCGTCTCGGGCATCATGCTGCTGGTCGAGCGCAGCCTGAAGGTGGGGGACTTCGTCGAACTGGAATCCGGGATTACCGGCGAAGTGAAGGAGATCAACATCCGCAGCACGCTGATCACCACCAACGACAACGTCGATATCCTGGTCCCCAATTCCGAGTTCGTCAGCGGCCGCATGACCAACTGGACCCTGCGCGAGGACTACCGCCGCCTGCGCGTGCCCTTCGGCGTGGCCTATGGTACCGAGAAGGAACTGGTAAAGAAGGCGGGCATCGAGGCCGCCAGATCCGTGGAGCACACCATGGACGACAAAGGCAGGGATCCGGACGTGTGGATGGTGGGATTCGGCGACAGCAGCGTCGATTACGAGCTGGTGGTCTGGCTCAAGCCGCCGGCGGTGAAACGGCCCGGCCGGGTGCGGGCCGACTATCTTTGGGCGCTGGATACGGCGCTCAAGAAATACGACATCGAAATTCCGTTCCCGCAGCGGGATCTGCACCTGCGCAGCGGGTTCGAGGCGTTGCGGTCGCCCTCGTCCAGTGTGCGTAAGCAGGAAGACGAGGACGCCTGAGCGACTCGTTCAGTCAAGGCTCCGGCATGCCGCATGTTCATGCAGCGTCAGGATCTGGGCCGCATGATCTGGTAATCGGCCACCGGGCTCTGCTCCACCCGGTAGTATCGCAGCATGGCGTCGACCGAGGGCTGGGGGAACACGGGCCGGTCGTCGGCGCCGAACATCTCTTTGGCCACCAGGATCAGGCGCAGCCGGCGGCTGGCAAGCAACGCCTCGAAGTCCCCGGGGCTGGCGACGCCGGCATATAGACGTTCGCCGTAATTGAAGAAGTCGAGTTCGAAGCCCTTGCCGGCCCAATAGCACACCGCCAGCCGCTCGCAGGCGACGGGACCGGGTTCGGCATCGACGGCGGCGCGCAGTGCCTGCCAATGCTGCAGGTTCTCCGGCAGGTGCGCCAGCCGCGCCGGCGCCTTGGCGAGCATCAGTCCGGCCTGCTGCGCAAGCGGCAGGAACAGCATCAGGACCAGTGCCCGGCGCAGCCAGGCCGGGCGCGGCCAGCGGACGCCGTCAGCCTCCAGCGTCGCCATGCCCGCACCGGCGGCGATGGTCAGGGCGACGAACATTTCGAACTGGGCATTGTAGGCGACGCCTTCGCCCAGCCGCTGGAACGCGCCCCACAATCCGGCAATGACGGCGAATATCAGCACCAGCCGGATGCGCGGGTCGGCGCGGCGTCGCAGCAGCACCAGCGCGCCCACGCCGACCGGCAGCAGCGCGCGCTGCTCCCAGGGCAGGAAGATCACATTGGCAAGCCGCATGGCGCGGTGATGGTCCGCCACGCTGGCGAAGACGTCGGTGCCATACATGGCGTACAACAGCGCCAGAATGCCGCAAGCGCCGGCAATGCCCGCCACCAGCCAGATCGCCAGGCGCCGTCTGTCATGCCAGGCGAGCCACAGGGTCGTCGCCGCAGGCAAAGCCAGCAGATTGTGCTTGATCAGGCCCGCCGCCAGCATCAGCAGGCACGCCGCGACGATGTCGCGGCCGGGCAATGCCGAAACGGGCCGGCGCAGCAGCAGCACCAGCGCCGGCGTGGCCACGGCATGGGCGAGCCATTGCGGATCGGCCATGGCGAAATAATCCCGGAACACGCTGACGCCGTAGAACAGGAACAGCATGCCGGCCGCCAGCGCCCAGCGCCGGGAGCCCGACAGCAGGAAAACCGCACGCCAGACGCAGACGGTGACGGCCAGATACGAGACCAGTGCGATCAGCCGCAGAGCGATGACGTGGTCGCCGACCAGAGGGCTGAGCGCACCGACGATGTAGAACGACAGCGGCGGATAATTGTTGGAGATGAAGGCGCCGGGCGGCGGGTAAAGGGCGCCGCCAGACAGGGCGATGTCGGTGAACAGCGCACCCCAGCCCTCGTTGTAGTTGCGCTGGATGTGCAAGGGCAGCAGCGCCAGCGGCTCGGCCGCCAGGCAGACGATGGCGATTCCGGCGAGTACCAGAAATGCGGTCGGCGGCATGCGGGCAACGCCCGGTTGGCTGGTTCGCACCAGGGCGGACCTCGCTGCGGAAAGGTGAGCGGCAACTATTGCCTTCCGGGACGATACGGCACAAGCCGGATACCGCCGAGGCCGAAAGCGCATTAGCATCAAGGAAGATCCGGGGAGATGCCTCATGCCGCGTCCAACGTCGATTGCCGCCATCGACCTGATGGTGTCCTTGCCGCTCGGCGAGGGCCAACCGTGGAGCAGCCGGCTGGCGTCGCCGGTGAAGGATGCGCCGGCCAAGGGCAGTCCGGTCGAATATCTGTTCGGCGACGGCGGCGGCCGGAAGGACGAGGCCAGGGATCCGGCGCGGGTCGTTGCCGCCATGGACGCGAACCATGTGGGGATTTCGCAGATCAGGATCGACCCGGACAATCCCGAACCGGCGCTGGCGCTGTTCGAGCGTTGGCCGGACCGGTTCATCGGCGAGGTGTGGATCGACTGCAACCGGGGCATGGATGCAGTGCGCGCCATCGAACGGGCGGCGGCGCTTCACCGCAATGTGAAATCGGTCACGGTTGCGCCCGGCTTCATCAACCCGCCCGCTGCCATCGACGACAAGAAATGGTACCCGGTCTATGCCAAGTGCATCGAGCTGGGACTTCCGGTCAATGTGTTCGTCGGCGTGCCGGGGCCGCGGGTGCCCTACAAATATCAGCATCCGGGCCTGCTCGATGAAATCGCCTGGTTCTTTCCCGAGCTGAAGGTGGTGATGCGCCACGGCGGCGAACCGTGGACCGGACTGGTGTGCAAGCTGCTGCTGAAATGGCCGAATCTGTTCTATTCGACTTCGGCCTTCGCGCCGAAATATTACCCGCGCGACGTGATCGATTTCTGCAACAAGCGCGCGCCGGGGAAATTGCTCTTCGCCGGCTATTACCCGCTGCTGGGTTGGGACCGGGTTTTCGCCGAGATGGACGACCTGCCCCTGCGCGATGCGCTATGGGCGCCGTTTCTGCGCGACAACGCGGTGGCGGTTTACGGGCTGGCCGATATGATCGCGGCCAGCAACAAGGGAGAGTGAGATGGCGACGATGCGCGCGTGGGTGTCCGAGGAGCCGGGCTGGGAGAACCTGAAGCTGGTGGAGCGGGACATCCCCAAACCGGGACCCGGACAGGTGCTGCTGAAGATGAAGGCGGCCAGCCTCAATTACCGCGACACCGCCGTGGTGAAAGGCCAGTACGCCGCGCCGCGCCTGCCGGCCGTGGTGCCGTGCTCGGACGGCTGCGGCGAGGTGATCGAGATCGGCGACGGCGTGACCCGGGTGAAGGTGGGCGACCGGGTGGCGCCGATGTTCTTCCAGGATTGGCTGACCGGGCCGCGCAAGGGCGACTATGTCAACACCGCGCTGGGCGCGGGCCTCGACGGCTGCCTGCAGGAATATATGTGCCTTGCCGAGCGCGGCGTGTCGAAGGTGCCGTCGCATCTGACCGACGCCGAAGTGGCGACGCTTCCCTGTGCGGCGCTCACCGCCTGGAACACCCTGTTCTGCACCGGCACGCTGAAGGCGGGCGACACGGTGGTGGTCCAGGGCACCGGCGGCGTCTCCATGTTCGCGCTGCAGTTCGCCCGCATGGCCGGCGCAAAAGTCGTGGCGACCTCGTCGTCGGACGAGAAGCTGCAGAAGGCGAAGCAACTGGGCGCCACCCAGCTGATCAATTACAGGACCACGCCCAAATGGGGCTCGGAGGTCCAGAAGCTCACCAAGGGCGGCGGCGCCGACATCGTCGTCGAGGTGGGCGGCGTCGGCACCATGCTGGAATCGCTGAAGGCCATCCGCATCGGCGGTTTCATCGGTGTGATCGGGGTGCTGACCGGCGGCTCGGGCGGCGAGATGCCGACGGCCTACATCATGGGCAAGAGCGCGCATGTAAACGGCATCTCGGTGGGCAGCCGCGACTGGTTCGAGGACATGTGCGAGGCGATCGAGGCGGCCAGACTCCAGCCGGTGATCGGGGCCAGCTTCGGCTTCGACCAGGCGAAGGACGCCTTCGCGGCCATGACAGCGCAGACCGTCGTCGGCAAGATTGTCGTCGATTTCTCCAGGTAGGCCCAGAGACGAGTCCGGCCGGCCGTGGTATCATCCCGGCCGGGGAGGAGGCGCCGACCTCCAGGCGGCCATGGGGCCCTCGTCGGCGCGAGAGGCTGGGGGAGAGCAATGGGCTTTTATGAGTCGCGTATTCTGCCGAAGCTGCTGAACTGTTGCATGTCCATGGGCGTCATCGCCGAGGAACGCGCCCGACTGGTGCCGCGCGCCCACGGCAAGGTCCTCGAGATCGGCATCGGCTCCGGTCTCAACCTGCCCCATTACGGCCCGGGCGTGGAAAGCGTCACCGGAGTCGATCCGTCCGTGGAACTGGGCGAGATGGCGGCAAGGCAGGCCTCGCTGGTGGCGTTCCCCGTTCATTTCGAGCAGATATCGGGCGAGAGCCTGCCCTTCGGCGACGCCAGCTTCGACTGCGCCGTCATCACCTGGACCCTGTGCACCATTCCGGATCCCTCGGCCGCGCTGCGCGAGGTGCGCCGGGTATTGAAGCCGGGCGCCGAACTGTTCTTCGTCGAGCATGGCCACGCGCCCGATCCTGGCGTGGTGGTCTGGCAGAACCGGCTGAACAAGGTGTGGCCCGCCATTGCCGGCGGCTGCAACCTGAACCGCAAGATGGACCAGATCATCACTGCTGCCGGATTCCGGATCGACGAACTGGAGGCCAGCTACCGTCCCGGGCTGCGGCCCATGACCTATTTCTACATGGGCGTGGCGCGGCCGGCCTGACGGCGCGACAGCAGCGCGAACAGCACGCCGCCCAGCACGCCCGCCACGCATTGCGCGGCGAAGCCGGCCGGGGTGCGTGCGCCGGCCACCATGGTGATTCCCAGCGCCTCCCGCATGATCACCAGCATCACCGCCATGGCCGCGCCGCCGCCGATGGCGTAGCTGACGGTGCGCCCGAGGCCGATCCTGGGCCACAGCCAGCCGGTGATCAGGAACCCGAGCAGCAGCGCGGCGCCGATGAACATGGCATAGATCGGCGCCATGCCGAGCACGTCGTGCAGCGTCATGTCGAGCGCCACACCGGCGCCGATCTCGGCGCCCAGGCCGCGCAATCCGGCCATGACAAACTGGCTGTGAAGCGCCACCGCCACCGCCGCGGTGACCGGCACGGTGACCGCGAAGGCCAGGATGCGCCAGATAATCCCCACCTCGTTCCTCCCGGTTCCCTTTTGTGTGCCATGCGGTAATGTGGGTCGATCTTTGGGGGTCGAGGGAAAGATGTCCATGACAAACAGGAGACGGCGTTCACTTGTGGCCGTCATGGCCTGCTGCCTGATGGTCTGGATCGCAGGACCCTCGGCAGCGGCGAAGGAGTACGTCGTCGAGACGGTGCTCACCGGTCTCGACCGGCCCTGGAGCCTGACCTTTCTGCCCGACGGCGCCATGCTGCTGACCGGACACAAGGGCACGCTCCGGACCATCCGGGACGGCAGGATGTCGGCACCGATTTCAGGCGTTCCGGCGGTGGAATTTGACGGACAGGGCGGCCTGTTCGAGGCGCTGGCCCATCCCCGTTTCGCCGAGAACGGCCTTGTTTACCTGTCCTATGCCCACAAGGGCGAAGGCGGCAATACGCTGCGGGTGGCCAGGGCGCGGCTTGACCGGGAAGCGCTGAAGGATCTGAAGGTGGTGTTCGAGAGCAAGCCCGCGCACACCGCCGCCGTGCATTACGGCGGGCGCATGGTCTGGCTGCCAGACGGCACGCTCCTGATCACCAACGGCGATGGCTTCACATACCGCGAGCAGGCGCAGAATCTGGCCAGCGATTTCGGCAAGATCGTCCGGATCAACGACGACGGCACCGTCCCCGCCGACAATCCCTTCGCCGGCCGCAAGGATGCCAGGCCCGAAATATGGACCTATGGCCACCGCAACCCGCAGGGCATGGTGCTCGACCCGGCGGACGGCGTTGTTTACGCGCATGAACATGGTCCGCGCGGCGGCGACGAACTCAACGTCATTGTGAAAGGCCGCAATTACGGTTGGCCGCTGGCCACGAAAGGCGTCGATTATTCGGGCGCCCACATTACGCCGTTCAAGGAATACAAGGGCACCGAGAACGCCATCATCGGCTGGACCCCGTCGATTGCACCCTGTGGCCTGGCGATCTATCGCGGCGATGCGTTTCCGCAATGGGATGGCGATCTGTTTGTCGGCGCGCTCGCGGGGCGCAGCCTTCACCGGGTCGACATGCAAGGCGGCAAGGTCACCGGCGAGGAGGTCATGCTCAAGGACATGAAAAAGCGCATCCGCGACGTGCGAACCGGTCCCGACGGGTTGATCTATGTCCTCACGGACGGCGAAGGCGCCGCGCTGCTCAGGCTCAGGCCGCCCGCCTGACCGGCCGCGTCAGTTTTCCAGCGTCACGTCGAGCGTGATCTCGGCCTTCAGCAGTTTGGAGACCGGACAGCCGATCTTCGCCTTGCCGGCAAGTTCCTCGAACTTGGCCGGAGTGGCGCCGGGCACCTTGCCCGTCAGGGACAGGTGAACGGCGGTGATGGCATAGCCGTCGTCCTGCTTGACCAGGGTTACATCGGCTTTCGTCTCCATGCGCTCGGCGGTGAAGCCTGCCTCGCCGAGAATCAGCGACAACGCCATGGTGAAGCAGCCCGCATGGGCGGCGCCGATCAGTTCTTCGGGATTTGTGCCCGGCTTGCCCTCGAACCGGCTGGCGAAACCATAGGGGTAATCACCCAGCGCCCCGCTTTTTGTCGAAATGGCGCCCTTGCCGTTCCGGATGCCGCCCTGCCACTTGGCTGTTCCATACGTGCTCATGCCTGACTCCCTGCTTGGTGAAGAGGTTCCAGTGTGAGCGCTGTATATGGCGCGTCTGCGATGGCGGGCCAGCCAGCCGGGAGATTTTTCGGATTATTCGGCGGCGGCGGGACGGTTGGCGCGTTCGCCGGGCCGGCCCTGGCGGGCCAGGAGCTCGCGCAGATCGCGGATGGCCGGGAATACCTCGTTGTTCCAGTCGGTCCCCTGGGCATCGTGGGCGGCCTGCTCAAGTTCCACGATGGCTTTGTCCTCGGCGAAGATGCGCTCGGTGAACCAGGTCACGAACGGCCATGCCACGTGGATCAGGCCCGGCACCGGCGGCTTCATGACCGACAGGTAGCCGAAGGTCCGGTTGGTGCGCTGCTCCTTGTCCAGCGGTGTGTAGGCCAGCCACACATCGAGCACCGGGTCGCGGTCGCCGCCCAGTTCGCGGCCCACCCACACCTTCAGGCGCTGATACGGATATTGGGTGCGGATGGTCATCAGGTCGCCGAAGTCCTTCTTGTCGCCCTTGGCGCGGACAAGATCGACGATGACGGTTTCGCCCAGGCTGGCGCGGCCTTCGGTGCGGCTGAATGTGTAATCCACTTCGCACCAGTCGTCGCCGCTGCGCCGGTCCAGGCACTTCGCCTTGATGGTGCCCATGTTCCGGCGATGCAGGAACTGGTGGTTCATGTCGAACAGGTTCTCGTGCATGAACGTGTAGTGGCAGGCGACTTCGCGGTTGAGTTTGCGGGTCTTGTAGCGGCGGTTCGTCGCCGATCCCAGCGCGGCGGGCGCCTGCTGGTCGGCAAGGGCAGGGTCGCCCGGGAACACGAAGATCAGGCCGTCGATCTCCCGTGCCGGATAGGCGCACACGCCATTGGGCAGCTTGTCCATGCCGAAATAGGGGACATCGACGCACTTGCCCGAACAATCGTAGGCCCAGCCGTGATAGCCGCATTGCAGCACGTCGCCGTCGACCACGCCGACGCTCAGCGGCACCTGCCGGTGGGCGCAGCGATCCTCCAGCGCGAAGACCGTGCCCGAGGCGCCGCGGTAGAGCACCACCGGCTCGCCCATCAGGCGTCGGCCCAACGTCTTGCCGGCGGCCAGTTCGTTGGACCATGCCAGCGGATACCAATGGTCGGGATGGGAATCGACCTTGCGCAGGTCAGGGGTGTCGCGCGCGGCGAGGGAATGTCGATCCTGGGCCAAGCCGTCTTCTCCGATAGGGGGGTCCAAGGACCAATCCGGCCAACCCTAGCCTGCGCTCCGTCCGATTGGTAGGATTTCGCGCCGCGGCCACGGAACTCACCGCGGATTACCTTGGCTCCCGCGTGGGTACGATCTCCGGAGCCGGCGCCGGTACGCCGACATCGGGCGGGACCGGTGACTCCATGCTGCTCCCGCGAGGGGGGACGTCTGCCTTGTCCTTCTCCGGCTGGTTCTTGAGCGATCTGGTGCCCTCGACACAGCCTGGATCATAGACCGTGACATCGTTGATCAGCGCCGGGTCGTCGGTGCAGGCGGATGTGCCGTCCGGCGAGGACAGGGGCTTGTGAATGTCGTCGCTGACGGCAAATGCCGGGCCGCCGGTGACCAGGGAAATCGCCGCCAGCGCGGCGAGCAGGTGGGTGCGGGGCATGTCACGCTCCTGGAGCAGTCATGCACCCACAAAGCCCGTCCCGGGCGGAAGTTCCCTGAGGTGGATCAGGATCGGCCCGGCTGCGATCAGCCCAGGTCGAATGTCTCGCCCAGCGTTGCCTCGGACAGCGCCCACAGGCGTGCCGCGCTGGCCGGATCCGTGGCATAGGCGAAGTAACCCGATGACGCCGCCGGACCGGATTTCAGCTCACCCACGTGACAATCCTCCAGATACAGCCCGCCCCGGCCTTCCAGCTCAGGCGACGTCGCCGCCCAGACGCTGGTCGCGGCGCCGGCCGGAATGGTCTTGAACTTGAACTCGCCGCTGCCCGCGTTGGTTTTCACCCGCGCCATCAGCGCCTCGATGTCGCTATCGGTCAGGTGGCGCCCCAGCTCGGTCTGGATGCCGCCGGGATGCACTGCATTGGCGGTAATGCCGTAGGGCGCCAGCCGCCGGGTCAACTCGACCGAGAACAGCACATTGGCGGTCTTCGACTGGCCGTAGGACGACCACTTGTCATAGTCGCGATGGTTGAAGTGCGGGTCGACGAAATTCACGTCGGCAAACCGGTGACCGGCCGAACTGAGATTGACGATGCGGCCGGGCGCGCCGGCTTTCAGCGCGGGCGCCAGCAGGTTGGTCAGCAGGAAATGACCCAGATGGTTGGTGGCGAACTGCATCTCCCAGCCCTCGGCCGTCCGCGTCAGCGGACAGGCCATGACGCCGGCATTGTTGACCAGCAGGTGCAGCGGTCCGTGTCCGGCCAGCCACGTTTTCGCGCAGGCGCGGACGCTGTCGGGCACCGACAGCTCGACTTGCGCCACGTCGATGCCCTGGTTGCCGGTCACCTTGCGGATGCGCTCGGCGGCGGCCTCGCCCTTGGCTTTGTCGCGCACCGCCAGCGTCACCGCCGCGCCGGCCGAGGCCAGTGCCCGCGCCGTCTCCTCGCCGAGGCCGGTGGAGGCGCCGGTAACCAGCGCCTGCTTGCCCCTGAGGTCGATGCCGGCGATTACCTCGTCGGTTGTCGTGTCCGCGCCGAATGCCATGAAAAGTCTCCCGGTTTCAATAGGCGCCCGTCCCCGCGGGCAACGCCATCCTAGCGCAATGGCGGCGCGCTGGCACCGGCCATGCGGGCCTTGTTTCCGCCCGGGCCGTGGGGGCAGACTGGTAGATCGTCTGACTGCGTGAGAAGGTCGCCATGCGCAACAGGGGCTTGAGCCACACGCGGCGGAACATGGGGATCTGTGCCGCGGGCGTCGCGCTGTCGGTGCTGTCGATCTGGTGGGGCTTGGCGGAGATGAACGCGCTGGGTCACGAGACAATGGCAAGCGGGCTGAAGATCGGCATCGCCATTCCGGTCGGCCTGATCTGTTTTTTCATGTTCTTCAACTTCCTCTGGGGCGCGCGGCTGATCGCGGCGGCGCGGCGCGGCGAGAAGGATATTGGCCGCTGGATCGTGACCCCAGCCGAGGCCGAGGCATTCCGGCGCAACGACGAGCGGCGCGCCGGCCAGGGCTATTCCAATGACTACACGTTGCCCAGAACCATCCCGCCAGTGGGACTCGAGGTCATCTTCACCGACAATGCCCTGGTGGTGGGCGGCACCTATTTCGGCCTGGTCACCACCGGCATGTTCAGATTCGAAGGTGTCCAGATGCTGCCAGAGAACCCGCTCGCCATCGAATTCGGTACGGTGGTGACATCGGCATACAAGGTGACGATGGTGCGGATCGGCGTCTCCAGGGGCCTGCTGCGCGTGCCGGTCTCGCGAAGCGCGCGCGGTGAGGCGGCCAAGGTCCTGGCGCACTTCACCGCTGTCGACCAGCGCAAGCTGCTGGTCGATCCCGGCTTCTACAGGCGCCGCATGGCCTGGGGCTGATCGCCGCGGCGGCATGCTTTCTAGTCGCCGCTGCCGGCTTTGCGCTCAACGATGCGGGCGTCGAGGGAAATGTCCCGTTATTGATGGCGGTTGCCGGCGCCATCGCCGGCATCGGCGGGCTGGTGCTGGCGTTCGTCGCCTGGACGCTGCATATGAAGCAGCGGACGCCGAGATAGCAGTGCGCGGCGCCGGGTCCGGCGCCGCTGGGCGCGGTAGCATTTCCACACCGACCGCGCCGAGTCGATGGCGCCGGGACAGGCGTCGCGCACTAGCAGATAAGCGCGCAGTTCTTCCCAGGTCGCTGCGTCCGGCAGATCGGCCGCCCGTTGCGCGTGTTCGATGAAATCGCCCTGCGGATTGGGCCCGCGCCGCCGCATCATCACATAAGCCTTGAACGACATGGTCGCCTCCTTGCGGGGCGGACCATAGGACCGTCGCATGACAGGATCGTCTCAGCTTCGTGGCGATATGGCGGCATTGCGGTCCGCCCGGCCAATCGGCGCGCCGTGCCGCCGCAGGACCTGGGTATCCGTCAGTCGTCGAAACCGATGAAGACCGCGGCGTCCTCGACCGACTTGCGCTGAGAGACCACGGCATTCGCCGGAAACGAATCGTCGGGATAGCCCATGGCGACGCAGGTCATGATGACCTGGTCGTCGGGAATGCGGGCATGCTCGCGCACCACGGGAGACTGCATGATTCCCTGGCTGTTGATGACGCATCCCAGGCCGCGGGACCAGGCCGCATTGACCAGGGCGTTGGTGACCCCGCCGCAGTCGAACGGCCCGATGTCGCCGCCGTGGATCGACCGATCGTAGGTGACGACAATGGAAACGGGCGCATCGAACTGGCGAAAGCCGCGCAGCACCCAGTCCTGGCGCTTTTCCTTGTCGTGGCGTTCGATGCCCATGGCCGCGAAAAGCTGTTTCGCGATGCCGATCTGACGATCCCTGTGGGCGCCCTCGTATCCGCCATGCATGCGGAACTCGCGCGATTCCGGCACGCCGGCCAGAATCCGCTCGGTGTTTCCGGCCCGAATCCGGTCGAGCGGCGCGCCGGAGACCACATAGAAGTTCCACGGCTGCGTATTCAGGGAGGATGGCGCCCGCATGGCCATCTCGATCACTTCCCTGATCAGTTCCCTGGCGACCGGAACGGGTTTGTAGCCGCGGATACTGCGGCGGCCATAGACAACGTCATCGTACTGCATAACCGGATCTCCCCGTTGCACCGCCAGCTTTGCGCGCCGTGCCATCTTCCGTGCCCTGCCTTTACGAATGCTGACCCCGCAAGTCAACGCCCCGGCGTTGCGCGGCTGATCGGCAATGGCCGGGCGACCCTTGCCGGCCGGCGGCGACAGGCAGGCGGCGCCCAGGGTTTCCGCGCGCCGGCGGGACCGGCCGCGTTTCCGGGACCATCGATTCAGTCTGGGTTGATTGGCGCACCCGACAGGATTCGAACCTGTGACCTCTGCCTTCGGAGGGCAGCACTCTATCCAGCTGAGCTACGGGTGCCTTGATCGCGGCGGAGAATAGGGAAAGCCGAGGGTGCTGTAAACCTCAGCTTTTGCCGATCAGCGTGCCCGCGCCAACCGAGGTGAACAGCTCGAGCAGCACGGCGTGCGACACCCGGCCGTCGAGGATGACGGCGGCATCGACGCCGCCCGTCACCGCGTCCACGCAGGTCTGGACCTTGGGGATCATGCCGCCGGAGACGGTGCCGTCGGCGATCATGGTCGCGACGGCCTCGGGCGACAGGTTGGTCATCAATTCGCCGTCCTTGCTGAGCACGCCCTTCACGTCGGTCAGCATCAGCAGCCGGCGCGCGCCCAGCGCGGCGGCGACCGCGCCGGCGAAGGTGTCGGCGTTGATGTTGTAGGTCTCGCCGCCGTCGCCATAGGCGATCGGCGCGATCACCGGGATCAGGTCCGAGCGGGCCAGCACGTCGAGCACATGCGGGTTGACCGATTCGGGCTCGCCGACGAAGCCCATGTCGAGCTCGCGCTCGATGTTGCTGTCGGGATCGCGCTGCTTCATCTTCACCTTGCGGCCGCGCACCATGTCGCAATCGCGGCCCGACAGGCCCACGGCGCCGCCGCCGGCCCGGTTGATCGCCGCGACGATCTCCTTGTTGATGCGGCCCGACAGCACCATCTCGACCACTTCCATGGTCGCCTCGTCGGTCACCCGCAGGCCATTGACGAACTCGCTCTGGATGCGCAGGCGGCCCATCATTTCCTTGATCTGCGGGCCGCCGCCATGCACCACCACCGGGTTGATGCCCACCTGCTTCATCAGCACGATGTCGCGGGCGAACTCGTCGGCCAGGGTGCGGTCGCCCATGGCGTGGCCGCCATATTTGATCACGATGGTGGCGCCGGCATATTTGCGCATGAAGGGCAGCGCTTCCGACAGGGTCGTGGCGGTCAGCAATTCGCTGTATCCGGCGGGCAACTCGGCCATGGGTTCTTTCTCCCGATTCCGGCGCGGTTTATAGCGGATGGACGTGACGGGTGCCAGTGGGGCGAATTACTCCGCCAGCGCGGCCAGTGCGGCGCGCAACTCGGGAATGCCCTCGCCGGTCTCGCTGCTGGTCACCACCAGCTCGGGGAACGCGGCCACGTGCCGGCGCGCCTCGGTCTCGGTGAGCGCGATCAGCGCCTCGCGGGTGCCGGCCTTCACCTTGTCGATCTTGGTCAGCACCACCTGGTAGGACACCGCCGCGTCGTCGAGCATGGTCATGATCTCGCGGTCGGCGGCCAGGATGCCGTGCCGGGCGTCGATCAGCAGCATGGCCCGCCGCAGGGTCGTCCGTCCGCGCAGATAGGCCTTCAGCAGCCTGATCCACGCATCGACCTGGGGCTTGGGCACCTTGGCATAGCCGTAACCGGGCAGGTCGACCAGGTAGAGCATCCCCAGCTTTGGCGTGCCCAGCGAGAAGTAGTTGAGCTGCTGGGTACGGCCGGGCGTGTTGGAGGTGCGCGCCAGGTCCTTGCGGCCGGTCAGGGCGTTCAGCAGGCTGGACTTGCCCACATTCGAGCGGCCGGCGAAGGCGATCTCGGTCGGGCCAGGCTCGGGCAGCTGGGCAAGCCCGGCCACGCCCAGCATGAAGGTGCACTCGCTGGCGAAGAGCAGCCTTCCGCGTTCGAGGGCGTCGCCGACGCCATTCTCGCCGTCGTCGCTCACGTGGATTCTTCGAACGCGCCGTGCCGCTTCATGATCACCCATTGCTGGGCGATGGTCAGCAGGTTGTTCCACGTCCAGTAGATCACCAGACCCACCGGGAAGCTGGCGAACAGGAAGATGAAGATCAGCGGCAGGAACTGGAACACCTTGGCCTGGATCGGGTCCGGCGGCGGCGGGTTCAGCTGCTGCTGCACATACATGGTCACGCCCATGATCGCCGCCCACAGGCCGATGGCGAGGAACGACGGCGGCTGCCACGGAATCAGGCCGAACAGGTTGGTGATCAGCAGCGGATCCTGGCCGGACAGATCGTGGACCCAGCCATAGAACGGCGCGTGGCGCATCTCGATGGACACCATCAGCACCTGATAGAGCGCGATGAACACGGGGATCTGCACCAGGATCGGCAGGCAGCCGGCGACCGGATTGACCTTCTCGGTCTGGTACAGCTTCATCACCTCTTCGCGCTGCTTCACCGGGTCGTCCTTGAGGCGCTCGCGGATCGCCGTCATCTTCGGTGCCAGTTTGCGCATCTTGCCCATGGCGATGTAGGACTTGTTGGCGAGCTGGAAGAACGCCAGCTTGATGACCACGGTGATCGCCAGGATGGCGAGGCCGAAATTGCCCACCCAGCCCTTCAGCAGCTCCAGCAGCCAGAACACCGGACGGGCGAGGAAGTAGAACCAGCCCCAGTCGATGGCCCGGTCGAACATCACGATGCCATATTGTTCCTCGTAGGCGTCGATCAGCTTGGTTTCCTTGGCGCCGGCGAACAGGCGGCCCGCCGTCGAGGCCGAGCCGCCCGCAGGAACGACGGTCTGCGCGCCGGTATGGAGCGAGCGGAAGACGTCGCGGCCGCCCGCATTGCGGTAGTCGAACCAGCCGTTGAATGTCTGCTTCTGGTCGGGCACATAGGCCACCAGCCAGTATTTGTCGGTGATGCCCAGCCAGCCACCGGTGCTCGCCTTGCGGAAGGCCTGCCGGTCGTCCTTGAGCTTGCCTTCCTGGGCGTCTTCCTTGAGGTCGTCGTAGCTTTCATGCTCCAGCGTTTCGTGGAACACGCCCAGGAAACCCTCGTGCACGATGGCCGATTTGACGGTCTCCGGAATCCCGACCCGGTTGATGGCGCCGTAGGGCTGCAGCGAGACCGCCGCGCCGGTGGTGTTCTCGACCGTGTCGGTGACCGAGATCATGTAATTATCGTCAACGGTGTAGATGCGGCTGAACACCAGGCCCTGGCCGTTATCCCAGGTCAGGGTCAGCGGCTTGCCGGGCGACAGCACATCGCCGCCGGCTTGCCAGACGGTGGTTGCATCCGGCACGGCCACACTGCCGCCCTGCACGTTCTGCCAGCCGAAATCCACGTAATACGGCGCCGCCGTGCCGGCAGGCGCGAGCAGGACGACGTCGGGCGAATCCTTCTTGATGGTCTGGCGGTAACCCACCAGCGTCAGGTCGTCGAGGCGCCCGCCTTCCAGCCGCACCGAGCCGTTCAGGCGCGGCGACTTGATGGTGACGCGGTCGCCCCGGGCCAGCACCGCTGTCCTGTCCTCGGGCACTGCCGCCGGTGCGGCACCCAGATCGGGGCCGGCGATGGCGGGAGCGGACGCCGAATCGGCGCCGGTGGCGACATTCTGCTGCGCGCGGGTGTCGGGCTGCGGGGCCACGTGCTTGGCGATCAGCAGTTGATAGCCGATCATCATCGCCAGGATGATGACGACGGCCAGCACGAGGTTCCTGGTGTCTTCGGACTGCATCAGCTCGGCTGGCTCCCGTTTGGTGCATGATGGTGAGGGTGGCGGTCCTGCCCGGATCCGGCAGGGACGGGATCGTGGCCGTGGCCGCCCCAGGGATGGCAGCGGCCCAGACGGCGCAGGGCGAGCCATGTGCCGCGGAACGGTCCGTGCAGCCGCAGCGCCTCCAGTGCATATTCCGAACAGGTCGGCGTATAGCGGCAACTCGGCGGCAGCAGCGGCGAGATGAAATAGCGGTAGAATTTCACCGGCAAGGCCAGCAGGGCGCTTAAGGCCGTTCTCATCGTGCGGTCTCGTCGATCCGGATGCGGCTGAGGGCGGTTTCGAGGTCGTGGATCAGCTGGGGCCACGAGCGGGTGAGCGTTGTATGCCTGCCAATCAGCACATAATCAATAGCGGGCCGCGCCGCGGCAGTCATGACCAGCCGCGCGGCCTCGCGCAAACGCCGCCGGGCGCGGTTGCGTTCGACCGAGCCGCCGACCTTGCGGCTGACGGTGAAACCGATGCGGGCGGCGGCCTGATCGCCGGCAGGACGCTTCGCGGCCTGCAGAATCAGTCCGGGTGCGACCCATTTGGCGCCCCGGGCCACACGCAGGAAATCGCCCCGCCGCTTCAAGCGGTCCAGGGCGACCATTTCCGTGTCGGTGTCAGCCATTGGGGGAAGGCCGGCGTAGCCGCCGGCCAGGCCACTCAGGCGCTGAGGCGCTTGCGTCCCCGGGCGCGGCGCGCCTTCAGGACTTGGCGGCCGCCAACGGTGGCCATGCGCGCGCGAAAGCCGTGCCGCCGGGCGCGGACCAGCTTCGAAGGTTGGTAAGTGCGTTTCATGTCAACTCCGTATTCGTCCGCTGCCGGATTCGAAGGCGCTGTATAAGGGGTGACCTGAAGCAAGTCAATCGCCCGGAGACGGGGGGCAACATCCTGCCGCGCTGCCGCCGGGGGTCAAGCGGCGCCTGAAGCGGCACCATGACGGGACCGCAGGGTATTGCGCTGTCGCAACGATTCCGGCAGGGCAACTGTAATTGCAGCGCAGTTGCGAAATTCTGCTATCATACGAACGATTTAGTGGTGTGTTTCTGGGGGCCCGAATGGTCCATAGCCTGTCGGCACGGCTGCTGGTGTTGACTGTTCTGTTCGTAGCATTTGTCGATGCGGTCATCGTTGTCGCGTCGGTCGCTGACTTTCGCCGCGACTGGCTGGACGACCGGCTGTGGGAATCGCAGATCGCCAGCCTTGCGGTCGCGGCGGCCTCGACCTCGGCGCTGCAACGGGAAGCGCTCGCCACCGCCATGATCGTGAGCGTCAGATACGAGCGCGGCGACGGCCGCGTGCTGGTACTGGGCAACGAGCCGGAAGGTCCGCTGGGCGCCTATTACGACCTGCGCGCGTCCTCCCGGCTGGATCTGGTCCGGGACGGCTTGGCGACATATTTCGGCGGCAGCAAGGGCCTGGTCCGGACCACCGGGCCGGCCAGGAACGGGCCCGGCTTCGTCACCAGCGTTTTCGACGAGGCCCCGCTGGCGGCGGCGCTTGCCGTCCATGTCCGCCACCTGCTGCTGCTGTCGTTGCTGGTGTCGGCCTTCATGGTGGCGCTGGTCTATTTCACCCTGTTGCGCGTGCTCGTGCGGCCGCTCCAGGGCCTGGCGTCCCATGTGGCGGAGTTCAGCGCGGCGCCGGAGGACGTACGCCGCGTCATCGGGGAATCGCGTCGCCGGGACGAAATCGGCACGCTGCAGCGAAGCCTGCGCGCCATGGAAGAGCAGATTCGCCATGCGCTGGCGCAGCGGCAAGGCCTGGCCACGCTGGGTGAAGCCGTGGCCAAGGTGAATCACGACCTGCGCAATATCCTGGCCACCGCGCGTCTGGTGTCCGACCGGCTGTCGCACAACGAAGACCCTGGCGTGCGCACCATCTCGGTGACGTTGATGCGCGCCATCGACCGCGCCATCGAACTCTGTACCGACACGCTCAGATTCGGCCGGCCGCAGGAACTCGTGCCGCGCCCGGTGCGGTTCGCCCTGCAACCGCTGGCCGAGGAGGTCGGCCGGTCGGTGGGGCTGTCCGAGGATTCGAATCCCATGTTCCTCAACCATGTCAGCCCGCACATGGAGGTGGATGGCGACCCCGAGCATCTGTTCCGTGCGCTGCAGAACCTGATGCGCAATTCCGTCGAGGCCATCGGCGACGGATTCGGCGAGATCGCCATCCGCTGCTACGACATGGGCGCCGAATCGGTCATCGAAGTCACCGATACCGGGCCGGGTCTGTCCGAGCACGCCCGCGAGAACCTGTTCAAACCTTTCAAGGGCAGCACCCACGCCCACGGCGCCGGGCTTGGCCTTGTCAACGTCCAGGAGATCGCCCACGCGCATGGCGGCGAGGTCCGGCTGGCCAAGTCCGATTCCGGCGGCACCATCTTCCGGCTGCATCTGCCGCTGCGCTCCGACGTTGCGCTGCGCCGTGCGACGGGCTGAGACGGCCGGGCACTGCCGCGCCCATGTTGCAATGCAGCATAGCCTCGGCTAGAGTCCCCGGCTGGACAGTGTCCACGAGGAACATTCATGGCCGCCAAGACAATTGCCATTGCCCAGCAAAAGGGCGGTGCCGGCAAGACCACGCTGGCCGCGCATCTTGGCGTGGCGCTCGCCGGCATGGGCAAGACGGTGGCGTTGTTCGACGTCGATCCGCAAAAGAGTCTGACCGCCTGGTTCGAGATGCGCGAGCAGCTTCACGGCAAGCGGGAAGCGATCGGTTTCTCGAGTTTCGAGGGATGGAAGGCATCGAACGAAATCTCCCGTGCCAAGGGCACCGCCGACATCATCCTGATCGACAGCCCACCTCATGCCGAAACCGCGGCGCGGCTCGCGATCCGCGAGGCCGACCTGGTCGTGGTCCCGGTGCAACTCAGTCCCATGGATGTCTGGGCGATGCGCGCCACCCTGCAAATGGCCGAGCGCGAGAAGGCCAGGGTGCTGCTGGTGCTCAACCGGGTGCCGCCGCGCGGCAGGATGGCCGACGAAATGCGCATCCGGCTTCACCAGGACAAACTGCCGGTCGCCGGCACCAGCCTGGGCAACCGCATGGCGTTCGCCGCCAGCCTGCTGGACGGCCAGGGCGTTACCGAATCGCAGCCCTCCAGCGTCGCCGCCAGCGAGATCAGGTCGCTGGCGCAAGAGATCCTGCAGGCCCTGTAGGCCTCAGTCGCCCGCTGCCGTGCCTTCTCGCCGCGGGTCGGCGCCGCCTTCCAGGGTCCGGCCGCCGTTGTCGTCGTAATGGATCACGATACCGTGCAGGCCGCTGACAAGCGAACCCTCGCGCATCTGATAGCCCATGGCGGCCAGCGCATCCTTCTGCTGCCACAGGGCGCTGTCGCGCTCCATGATCAGGTTGCCCCCGAAATAGACCAGATTGGGCAGCGCGATGGCATCCTGGATATTCAGCTTCCAGTCCAGCACGCCCACCAGCGTCTTGGCGACAAAGCCGATGATCAACGGTCCGCCCGGCGAGCCAAGCGTCGCCACCGGCCGGCCTTCGGCGTCGAACACGATAGTGGGCGACATGGAACTCAGCGGCCGCTTGCCGCCCTGCACCCGGTTGGCGACCGGCTTGCCGCCGGCCTCGGGCGCGAAGCTGAAATCGGTCAGCTCGTTGTTCAGCAGGAAGCCGCGTACCATCATCCGGTCGCCGAAGGCGTCCTCGATGCTCGCCGTCATGGCGACGGTGCCTCCCCAGCGGTCGACGATGGAAAAGTGGGTGGTCGCGGGGATTTCTGACGGCTCCACGGTCCGGTATGCCTCCCGCGCGCCGGGCGGCAGGCCGGCGGGTGCATCCGGCATCACCGAACCGGGCGTGACCAGCGCGCGGCGGCTGGCGATATAGCTGGGATCGATCAGTCCGGCGACCGGCACGTGGACGAAGTCGGTGTCGCCCAGCCAGGTGGCCCGATCGGCATAGGCCAGCCTGGCGGATTCCGCGAACAGGTTGACGGCTTCGGCGCTCATCGGCCGGACCTTGTCGATTCCCAGCCCTTCCAGGATGCCCAGCGTCTGGCCGACGGCAATGCCGCCCGACGAGGGCGGACCCATGCCACAGATTCTCCAGACCCGGTAGGGGACGCAGACCGGCTCACGCAGCCTGGGCTGATAGCCGGCAATGTCCTGTTCGGTCAGCTTGCCCGGATTGATCGGCGTGTTCTGGATGGCCGCGGCGATGTCGGCGGCGATGGGGCCGGTGTAGAACGCCTCCGGGTCGGCGGCGAGAATCTCCAGCGTGTTGGCCAGCGCCGGATTTTTCAGCACGGTGCCCGGCTGCACCGGCTCGCCTTTGGCGTCGAAGAAATAGGCGGCGGTCTCGGGGAATTTCTTCAGGTGCTTGTCGTTGCTGATCAGGTAGGTGAAGCGGGGCGAGACCACGAAGCCGTCCCGCGCCAGCTTGATCGCCGGCTGGAACAGTTCGGCCCAGCCCAGCCTGCCATGCGCCTTGTGGGCCATGGCGAGCATGCGGACAACGCCGGGAACGCCGGCGGACTGGCCGCCGGGAACCGCGTCGCTCTTGCCGCGCGGGCCGCCGGACGCATCGAGGAACAGCGTCTCGTCGACGGCCGATGGCGCGGTCTCGCGTCCGTCATAGGCCTGTAGGGTCTTCGCCTGGTCATCCCAGTACAGCAGGAACGCGCCGCCGCCGATGCCCGACGATTGCGGCTCCACCAGGGTCAGCACCAGCTCTACAGCGATCGCCGCGTCGACGGCGCTGCCGCCGCGCCGCAGGATTTCGAGGCCGGCATCGGTGGCATAGGGATTGGCCGAGGCGACCATCTGCGTTGCCGCGTTCACCGGCGAACGGGCGGCGGGAGGATTGGCGGCGTCGGCGAGCGCCGAGAACGGCAGCAGCAGCAGGACGCCGGTCAGCAGGAAGCGGGCGGTCATGATCATCCTTTGATTGCCATCGGGCGGGGCGGTACGGTGGCGGCATGATAAGGCCTGGACCGCGTAATCTCATCACCGATCTGGACGGACTGAGAGTCGGCAACGCCGGCGACCTCGGCCTGCGCAGCGGCACCACCGTGCTGCTGCCCGACTGGCCCATGACCATGGCGGTCGATGTGCGCGGCGGCGCGCCCGGCACCCGCGACACCGAGGCGCTGGCCGCCGACACGCTGGTCGAGCGGTTCCATGCGCTGGTGCTCAGCGGCGGCTCGGTATTCGGGCTTGCCGCCGCCGACGGCGTCACCGGCTGGCTGTCGGCGCAGGGCATCGGCCTGCCGCTGGGCCCGCGGGCCGTGCCGGTGGTGCCGTCCGCCATCCTGTTCGACCTGGCCAATGGCGGCGACAAGGACTGGGGCGAGGCCAATCCCTATCCGGCGCTGGGGCGCGCCGCCTGCGAGGCGGCCAGCCGGGATTTCCCGCTGGGCAATGTGGGCGCGGGCATCGGCGCCAAGGCCGGCTCGCTCAAGGGCGGGCTGGGCAGCGCCTCGGCGTTCGGCGGCGATGGATTGCAGGTCGGCGCCATCGTCGGGGCCAATCCGTTCGGCGAGATGGTGATGCCCGGCGGCACGTTCTGGGCCTGGGCGCTGGAGCTGGACGGCGAGTGGGGCGGCCGCGCGCCCGGCCGCATCGACGGCCCGCTGCCCGATGGCTTTCCGCCCGGACCGCCGCCGGTTTCCAACACGGTGATCGCGGCGGTTGCCACCAATCTCGATCTCACCAAGGCGCAGGCGACACGGCTTGCCATGATGGCCCAGGACGGCATCGCCCGCGCGGTGCGCCCGGCGCACACGCCGTTCGATGGCGATACGGTGTTCGCGGTGGCGACCGGCACGCTGCGCCGCGAGGTAACGCCGCGCCTGCTGGCCGAAGCCGGCGCCATGGCCGCCGATTGCCTGGCCCGCGCCATGGCCCGCGCGGTGTTCGCCGCCGGGCCGCTGGGCGACAAGCCGTCGTGGCGGCAGCTCTACGGCTGAGCGGTTTACCTGGGGTAGAGTTTGATGGCGGGCACTGCGCCGGCCGTGACCGGGGTGACGAACACGTCGCTGGGAATGTCGAGGCCCTTCAGCATGCCGCGCACCTTTCCCAGTTGGGCGGGCGGCGCGCCGACGGTCTCGATGTCGAACGCGATGTCCGGATATTGGGCGCGCACCTTGTCGATCAGACCGCGCAGCCTGGTCTCGAAATCCAGGTCCGGATCCTCGAATGTCAATGTCACCAGCGGTTGGCGGCCCTTGAAGCGGTCGCCGCTGTCGCGCGGCGCGCTGGCCTGTGCCGCGGCGGGCTTTTTCGGCCTGGGCTTGCGCACGCTGGGCCGCGCCGGTCCGGCGGCGGGCTCCATGGCGGTCTGCGCACCGGCAAGCGGTGGCGGCGCCTTGTCCAGGGTGG
The DNA here is from genome assembly GCF_039655875.1 of Emcibacter sp. SYSU 3D8. NCBI lineage: Bacteria > Pseudomonadati > Pseudomonadota > Alphaproteobacteria > Emcibacterales > Emcibacteraceae > Emcibacter > Emcibacter sp. SYSU 3D8. The sequence continues at coordinate 989,999 of NZ_JBBYXK010000002.1, forward strand.
CGGCCTGCGCCGAGGACTTGTCCTGCCAGCGTGCCGTGGCTTCGGCGATGTCCCGGTCCAGCGCCCCCAATCCGGCCAGCACCCTGTCGAGCGCGGTGCGCAGGGTCTCGAGCCGGGCCTTGGCGGCGTCGTCCAGCGCGGCGCGGCCGGCGGGCTCCAGGTCGGCGACGATGCCGCCGCCGGCGGCGGCATCGGCGCCCACATCGGCGCGCAGGTCGCGCAAGGTGGCCACGTCGGCATTGAGCCGCGACAGGTCGGCCTGGGCCTTGCTCCAGCCATCGGCGGACGCGCCCTTGCCAGCGGCAATATCGGCATCGAGCAGCCCCGACTGGCTGGCCAGGTCGCGCTGTAACCGGGCGAAGCGGTCGCGGCGCTGGTCCAGCCTGATGCCAAGGTCGGTAATCGCGTCCGCCGCGTTTGCCATGGCGGCCTGCGCCTCGTCGGTCGAGGCCGGCGGCGGCGGCGTGGGCGTCAGGGTTGACGCCTGCTGGAAGCCGGGCTTCACCTCGGGCGGGACATCGGCCAGGTTCGGCCACGGCCCGCCGCTTTCGCAGCTGGCGAGGATCAGGGCGGCCAGAACCACCAGGCAGCGGCTCATCGGAAGGGGCATGATACGGCTGGGGGAAGTTTCAAAGGTCCCGGCGATCTTAGGCATTCGCCCCGGCCCCCACAAGCATTCCCACCGCTCCATCGCCCTGCTCTCCCAATTCTTTTGCCAGAGGTCGGCCGCCGCGCAGCCGGTTCAAGAGCAATCGTTCCGACGCCCGGCGTCGGCGCTTGCAATGCCCGGACGATTTGAGTAGGTTCCGCCGCCTGAAGCAGGCGCCCGTAGCTCAGCTGGATAGAGCACCAGACTACGAATCTGGGGGTCGGGAGTTCGAATCTCTCCGGGCGCGCCACTTCAACCGGTTCCCTGACGAACAGGCAACCCGCCGTACCCGGCCCATAGCGGCCTCTCCCTCCGCGTCACATCATCAGCCCATCGGGCAGCATGCCGAGCCGGCTGTCGGCACCGGCTGCCAATTCTCGGCGCATATGATAAGGGTGGTCCCCTGCAACCAAAGGGGATGAGCCATGAGCCTGGATGAACAACTGGAATCGATACGCGCCCGCGCGGCCTCGCTGCCCGAGGAGCGGCGCGCCATCATGGCGGCGGCAACCCGCGAGCTGATCGCGTCGGGCATCGCCGACAGCGCGCTCAAGGTGGGCGATACCGTGCCCGATTTCGAGCTGCCCAATCACCGGGGCGCTACCGTGAAATTTGCCGACCTGGTCGCGCAGGGGCCGGTGGTGATCAGCTTCTACCGGGGCGGCTGGTGCCCTTATTGCAACCTGGAAATGCGCGCCCTGCAGGAAAAGCTGCCCGAGATCACCGATCTGGGCGCCCGCCTTGTCGCCGTCTCGCCGGAATTGCCGGACACCGCCATGAGCACGGCCGAGAAGAACGCGATCAGCTTCGACGTGCTCAGCGACACCGGCAACAAGGTGGCGGCGGCTTTCGGCCTGGTATTCACGCTGACGCCGGCGCTGCAGGACCTCTACCGGTCGTTCGGGCTCGACCTGGCGCAGTTCAACGGCGACGACAGCATGACACTGCCGATACCCGCCACCTATGTGGTCGATGCCGACCGCCGGGTGCTCCACGCCTTCGTCGATCCCGACTATACCAGGCGGCTTGAGCCGGACGCCGTCGTGGGCGCGCTGCGGTCGCCCTCATGACCCTGTCGGTGGATGTCCACTGGTCGTTCCGCAGCCCGTATTCCTATCTGGCGACACGCCGCCTTGCCGAGCTGCGGCAACGCTACGACCTGGAGATCGTGTTCCGGCCGGTCTATCCGCTCGCGGTGCGCAAGGCGGACTTCTTCACCAGCGTCAATCCGGCCTGGGTGAAATACGTCCAGCGCGATGCGCCGAGGCTGGCCGAATTTCTGGGTCTGCCGTTTCGCTGGCCCAAGCCCGACCCCATCGTGCAGGACATGGCGACGCTGAAGATCGCCGAGGGCCAGCCCTATATCCGCCGCCTGACCCGCATGGGCCAGGCGGCCGCAGACAGCGGCCGCGGCATCGAGTTCGCCTATGAAGTTTCGGCGCTACTGTGGGGCGGCACGCGAGGCTGGAACGAGGGCGATCACCTGCGGGACGCGGTCCTGCGCGCCGGACTGGCGATCGAGGAACTGGACGCGGCGATCGATGCCGACCCCGAGGGCTACGATACGCGAATCGCCGCCAACCAGAATGCGCTCGAGGCGGCCGGGCACTGGGGCGTGCCGACCATGGTGTTCGAGGGCGAGCCGTTCTTCGGACAGGACAGGATTGATCTTCTGGTCTGGCGGCTGAAGCAGCGCGGCCTCGCCGTCCGCAACTGAGGCTCAGGTCGACGGCTGCATATCTGTTGGCTGTCGGCGTCCGGTCAGGAAAGCAGCGTCGCAAGGCGGTCTGTAGCCGCGACCATGGCCTCGTTCATGCCGGGACTCCGCGTGTCATGACCGGCTCCGCCAATGACCACCAGTTCACTGCCGGGCCACTTTCCGGCAAGGCGCCGTGCTGTGATCAGCGGACTGCCTATATCCATCAGGCCGTGGATCATGATGCCCGGTATGTTTGCGAGGGTGCTGGCTCCTCGCAACAGCACGCCGTCCTCAAGCCAGGCGGCATGCAGCCAGTAATGGGTCACCAGCCGCGCAAAGCCGAGCCGAAAGACCGGGCTGTCGTACCGGGGATGTGGCTCAAGGTCGGTGGCCGCCGCAAGCACGGCCTGCTCCCAGTCGCACCAGTCCCGCGCTGCCTTGTCGCAGGTTGCCGGATCCTGATCCACCAACAGCCGATGATAGTCCGCGATGACGTGGCCGGTGCGTTCCTGTGGGGGAATACCCTCCTGGAATCGCCTCCATGCGTCAGGGATGAACCTGCCGACGCCTTGCGTGATCCGGTCGATTTCCGTTTGTGTCGTGGTGGTGACGCTACACAATATGAGAGCGCGAACGCGGGCAGGGTGCGTTTGGGCATAGGCCAGCGCCAGGGTTGATCCCCACGATCCGCCCCATACCAGCCAGCGTGCCACACCCAGGTGATTCCGAAGCGTCTCCATATCTGCAATCAGGTGGTCGGTCGTGTTGACCGACAGGTCGGCTTCGGATGCGCTGGCATGGGGGCGGCTTCGGCCACTGCCCCGCTGATCGAACAGGATGATCCTGTAGGCGTGCGGATCGAATATTCGACGCATGCCGGGGGTACATCCGGATCCGGGACCGCCATGCAGCATCACGGCGGGCCGACCCGACGGGTTGCCGCACGACTCCCAGTAGATTGACTGACCGTCGCCCACATCGAGCATGCCGCGGGCGTGGGGCTCGATGTCGGGATAGAGGGCCGTCATAGTCCGCCTGCGTGGTTCGGTTTCTCGATGCGGGTGAAATAGCCGGCCAGGTTCGATAGGGCGAATGCCGCGATCGACAGGATCAGGAACGGATTCAGCGTCGCCGCCGCCAGCACCCAGCTGGCGATGGTGGCCAGGGTCAGCACCATGGGCGCGGCGGTGGTCAGGATGTCGGCAGCCCTTTGGCCCCGCACCAGGTCGGCGGCGGCGAAACACCCGCAGCCGATAATGATGCAGCCGCCCAGCGCCAGTTGCGAGGCGCCTGCCCAGCCCGCCTGATCGCCGCGCCACGCCGCGTCGAGCAGCAGGCCGGCACCGTTCAGCGCCAGCATGGCGAAGCTGACGCCGATGGGCTTGACCCGCGCCCACTTCCTCAGCGCGTCGGGCAGGCCGGCCAGCAGGCGCTGGGCGCGGCCGCGCAGCGCCAGCACGATGACCGACAACCGTCCCTTTTCACCGGCGATATGGCGCGCCTGATCGTCGCCATAGGCCAGCAGGATGGTGTGGGCAAGGATGGTGAACAGGGCGCCGGCCAGCTTGGGCAGGCTTACCGCCTGTTCCGCATCGAAGGCGAAGCCCACATAGCACAGATCGCCGACGATATTGCACAGGGCCATCGTCGAGAACGGGTGTGTCCGCAGGTAGCCCAGCATTGCCATGACGCGGCACTATAACGGTCGTGATCGCCGCACCCTATGGCGAAGGCGCGCCCGATCCCGGTGGCGCAAACGAAAAGGGCTCCCGGATGATCCGGAAGCCCTTTCCTGAACTCAAGAAGGTGCCGTCCTTACGGAGTCGGCGCGCCTTCCTTGGTCTCTTCCGGCGCGGACTCGTCAGCCGGCGGCGCCATGCCATCGACCGGAGCGTCCATCGGAGCTTCGGCGGCCGGATCCATCGGCGCTTCCGGCATCGGCTCAGCCGGTGCCTCAACCGCCGGTGCTTCGACCGGAGCTTCTTCGGTCTTCTTTTCGCAAGCGGAAAGTGCCAGGCCCATTACGGCAACCGGCAAAACGATTTTCCACATCCCTTTCATTCGACTTTACTCCTCTTCCCAGAGACGGCTACAGGACGAGCAACTTTTGCACATCCAATGGAATCTTACAAACAACAACTGCGCACCAAACCCCCTCCCTTGAACCATTTTGTTGTGCATGGAAAGACCATGGCACCCAAAATCTATGGTTCAAGGGTACGCGTTCGCTGTGTCAGTTCCCTCAACGGACGGGACACTACCACAGTTCCGTCGCGTATGTAGCTCTCATGATTGGTTTCCACGCGATTGAGGTTGTAGAGATAATTGACCATCAGCCCATAGGATTGGCGCCAGCCGTTGGCCGAACGGTCGGCCGGCCAGTTGAGCCGCTCGAGCCGCGCCCCATTGCGCAGGTGGAAGCGGGCAACCGGATCGATCGGCTGATTCCGGCGGGTGCGCTGGGCGAAATACCAGCCGGCCATGCGATGGATAAAATCGCGGATTTCCGGGTCTTCTGCCACGTCGCCATGAGCCAGCGACGCCAGGCCCCGATAGCGCTCGGCGTCTCCCGGCTGGAAGATCGCGCCGGCATGCGTGGCGGCGGCCTTGTCCAGCCAGCGGCGGAAGCCGGGTACCGGCGACAGGGTGGCGAACTGCTTCAGCGCGGGCATGTCATGGGCCAGCGCCTCGGCCGCCTTCTTGATCAGGTGTTCGCCGAAGCTGACGCCCTGCAAACCCTTCTGGGTATTGGAGATCGAATAGAAGATGGCGGTATCGGCGGCCTTCGGGTCGCCCGTCGGGGCGTCGCGGTCGAGCAGCGCCTGGACATCGCCCGCCAGTCCCTTGACCAGCGCCACCTCGACGAAGGCCAGCGGCTCGTCGGGCATGCGCGGATGGAACAGGGCGAAACAGCGCCGGTCTGATTCAAGCCGGTTGCGCATGTCTTCCCACGACTTGATCTCGTGGACAGCCTCATAGGCGATCAGCTTTTCCAGCAGCGCCGCGGGCGATTGCCAGGTGATCTGCCGCAGGTCGAGGAAGCCCAGGTCGAACCACGACACCAGCAACTCACGCAGATCGTCGTCCAGCGCCGCCAGTTGTGGCGACATGTCGCGCAGCGTCAGCAGGTCGGCGCGCAGGTCGACCAGGAACTTGACGCCCTGCGGCAGGGCGTTGAACTGGCGCAGCAGCCGCAGGCGGGGCGGGGTCAGTGCATCCTTGATCAGGCGCTCGGCCTTGACCCGCGCCTCGACGGTGCCGGCCTCGCGCCATGCGGTGACGCCGACGGTCAGCGCGTCGGCGTCTGTGGCGAAGCGTTCGGCAAGCAGGGTGAGGAAGCGCCGGCGCCCGGTGTCGTCGAACGAGAGGTAAAGCCGGCCCAATCCGGCAGCGCGGGCGCGGGCGGCGAATTCGCCGCCGGGGCCGGCGATGCAGTCGGCGATCTGGCGGCGCACGGCCTCGAGCTTGGCAGCGGGAAGGTCGGCGCCGATGTCGCCGCCGGCGGCGATGGCGACCGCGCCGTCTCGCACGTCGTTCCAGGCGCGGCGCACCCGGTCGAGCGCCCGGTTGAGGAATGTTTCACGCTGCGGCGGCGGCAGCTTGAGTGGATCGCTGCTCATGCCGAATTCCTATCACGGAATGGCCGATACGGCTATTGCACCATCGTGAAGGTTGGGTTGCGCGCTCTAGCGTCCCAGCCAGGCGAGGATCGCGGCGCGGCCGCCGTCCAGGTCGGGGACCGGGCCGCGGGTTGAAGGGTCGCCGAAGGCCGACAGCTTGATCGGGTTGCCGGCGATCTCCAGCGGGCCGGTCACCGGATCGTCGACCGTCACCACCATGTTGCGGGCGCGGACATGGGGATCGTTGAGCGCCTGCTCCACATTATTTATAGGGCCGCAGGGGACGCCGGCCTGTTCCAGCAGGTCCATCCAGTGCGCGACCGGCTGGTGGCGCAGGGTGAACTCCATCTCGTGGGCCAGACGGTCCACGTTCTGGGTCCGCATGTCGTTGCTGGCGAAGTCCGGATCGGCCAGCAGCTCGGGACGGCCGAGTACACCGCACAGCTTCTCGAACAGGCCGTTGTTGCCGGCGGCGATGATGATCCAGCCGTCCTGTGCCTGATAGGCGGCGAACGGCGTGATCGACGGGTGCCGCGCCCCCAGCGGGCCGGGCGCCTCGCCGGTCGCGGCATAACGGGCGATGGCGTTTTCGAGGATGGCGATCTGGCAGTCGAGCATGGCCACGTCGATCTTCATGCCCTGGCCGGTCGATGCCCGGTGATACAGTGCGGCGTTGATGCCGATGGTGGCGAACAGGCCGGCGGTGATATCGCCCACCGAGCTGCCAACCCGGGTCGGCGGTCCGCCGGGATGGCCGGTGATGCTCATGATGCCGCCCATGCCCTGCACGACCATGTCGTAGGCGGGACGGGTCCTGTAGGGGCCGCTGTGGCCGAAGCCAGAGGCGGCGGCATAGATCAGCGCCGGGAAGCGTTCGTGCAGCAGGTCCCAGCCATAGCCCAGCTTCTCCATCACGCCCGGCCGGTAGTTCTCGACCAGGATGTCGGCGCGGGCCAGCAGGTCCTCGAAGATGGCGCGGTCGTCCTCGGCCTTCAGGTCGAGCGCGATGCTCTCCTTGCCGCGGTTCAGCGACATGAAATAGGCCGACTTCTCTTCGATGAACGGGCCGATATGGCGGCTGTCGTCGCCGGTTCCCGGCGTCTCGACCTTGATTACCCGAGCGCCCAGATCGGCCAGCACCATGGTGCAGTACGGCCCCGCCAGCACACGGGTCAGGTCGAGAACCAGCAGGCCGGCGAGGGGACCGTCGGTCATCCGGCTACTTGCCCTTGAACTGGGCGGGACGCTTCTCGAAGAACGCCTTCACGCCCTCGCCGAAATCCTCGGTGCGGCCGGCGACCTTCTGGCTCTGGCGCTCCAGGTCGAGCTGGTCGTCATAGGTGTTGAGCGGGCTGTTCCAGTACAGCTTGCGGATGAGACCCAGCGCCACGGTGGGACCGTTGGCCAGTTCGGTCGCCAGCTTCCTGGCCTCGCCCATCAGCGCGTCGTCTTCATAGACGCGGTTGATCAGGCCCCATTCCAGCGCGGTCGGCGCGGGCAGCTTGTCGGCCATAAGCGACAGCTCCTTGGCGCGGGCAAGGCCCACGAGGCGCGGCAGCAGATAGGTCGAGCCGCCATCCGGCACCAGCCCGATGCGGCGGAACGCCTGCAGGAAATAGCTGGATTTGGCGGCCAGGATCATGTCGCCCATCAGCGCGAAGCTCATGCCGACGCCGGCAGCCACGCCATTGACGGCGGTGATCATGGGGAAGGGCAGGTCGCGCAGGCGCTTCAGGATGGGGTGATAGAAGCGCTCGAGCACGTCGCCCGCGTCGCTGTCACTGGAACCGGGCTCCTTGGAAATGCCGCCGCCCAGATTGGCGCCGGCGCAGAAACCGCGGCCTTCGCCGGTCAGGATGACGCAGCGCACGCCGCTGTCCTTGGCCTCCAGCGCATCCAGCGCGGCCTGGATGTCTTCCAGCATGGGAACGGAAACCGAGTTCAGCGCCGACGGATCGTTCAGCGTCAGGACCGCGACCGGACCGTCTATATCCAGTTTGACCTTGCCGTTCTTCATGTGCTTTATCTCCCCGGGAATACTTACAGGCCGCGCCAACAAAGGGCATTTTCCCCGGCATCGCAAGGGAAATTCCGCAGGCTCGGCGCCACATCTCGCAACGGGGAAGCGTGCATGTCCAGCTACGAATTCATCAAGACCGAACGCGACGGCAACCTGTTCATCCTGACCATGAACCGGCCCGACGTGATGAATGCCTGCCACTCGCCCATGCATGAGGAGATGCAGGCGGCGTTCGACGAGTTCGCCAATGACGACAGCCTGTGGGTGGCCATCGTCACCGGCGCCGGCGACCGGGCCTTCTCGGCCGGCAACGACCTGAAGTATCAGGCGGCCGGCGGCAAGCGCTGGAAGGTGCGCACCGGCTTCGGCGGCATCACCTCGCGCTTCGACCTGTTCAAACCGGTGATCGCGGCGGTGAACGGCGTCGCCATGGGCGGCGGCTTCGAGGTGGCGCTGGCCTGCGACATCATCGTCGCCTCCGACAAGGCCGTGTTCGCGCTGCCGGAAGTGCGGGTCGGCCTGATGGCGGGCGCCGGCGGCGTGCACCGCCTGCCGCGCACCATGCCGCTGAAGCAGGCCATGGGCATGATGCTGACTGGCAAGCGCATGAGCGCCGATGACGGTTTCCGCCTCGGCTTCGTCAACGAGGTCGTGCCGCATGCCGACCTGATGACCGCTGCGCGCCGCTGGGCCGCCGAGATCCTGGAAGCGTCGCCGCTGTCGGTCCGCGCCACCAAGGAGGCGGTCTACAAGGGCTTCGACGCGCCGACCCTGGAAGAGGCCATCGACGCAGTCTATCCGATGAGCCAGAAGATGCGCGACAGCGAGGACTTCATCGAAGGCCCGAAGGCGTTTTCGGAAAAGCGCAAGCCAAACTGGAAGGGCAAGTAAGCCTTCCTGCGACGCCATGAAAAGGGCGCGGCCTGTGAAGGCCGCGCCCTTTTTCATTCGGGATCGTGCGCTCGGCTGAGCCCTAGAGGTGAGGCGCGACCGACAGGTAGATGGCGCCGAATCCCATGATCGACATCAGCAGGAACGTGACCTGGGCGCCGATCAGGCGCGGATAGGTCGCACCCGGATTGCTGCTGTAGCCCCACACATGCAGCAGGCGGGCGATGACCAGCGAGCCGCCCAGCACATGGACCATGGGCTGGGGCGCGCCGCCGGCTTCGAGCAGATAGAGCAGGATCAGCGCCAGCGGCACGTTCTCGACGAAATTGGCCTGCACCCGCATGGTTGTGTCGGGCTTCCAGTCCGGCAGCTTCTTGGCGTTGATGCGCGCCCACAGCACCTGGGTGGCCAGCGCCACGGCCAGCAGTCCCATGATGCCCGCGTAGAAAAGTGTGATCGGTATGCCCGGCGTGTTCATCCCTGTGGTCCCCTCTTCCTGTCGCGCTCGGCCGCCCAGACCTTGTAGTCGATGCGCGGCATATCGAATGCGTCGCCGGTCTTTACGTACCAGCCGCGGCCGTGCATGCGGCCGATCAGCTGCATGGCCGGGGCGTCCACATACATCTTCTCGCTGTCGATGAACCGGTCGTCGATATGCATGTAGACCACCTCGCCGATGACGACGCGGTTGCCGGTGCCCACTTCCATGGTGGTCATGCGCTTGCACTCGAAGCTGACCGGCGATTCCCTGATATAGGGTGGCTTCACGATGGTGCTGGGCATGGCGGTCAGGCCGCTCTCGGCCATCTCGTCCTCATCGGCCGGGAAGTCCGCCGCGCACAGATTCATGTTTGGCGCGATGGCCTCGCTGACCAGGCTGACGACAAACTCGCCGGTGTCGCGGATATTGTCGCCGGTGTCCTTGCGCGGCGCATAGTCGGTCACCTCCAGCCCCAGCACCACCAGCGGCGGTTCGCTGCTCACGGCATTGAAGAAGCTGAACGGCGCCGAATTGACGATGCCGTCCTTGCTGACGGTGGTGACCAGGGCGATGGGGCGCGGGACGATGGACGATACCAGCAGCTTGTACCGGTCCATGCGCTCGAGCGTGCGGAAGTCGAAATCCATGCCGCTAGCCGCGCCCGCCGACCACGCTGACCAGCACCAGCACGAGGCCGCCGATCAGCAGGGTCAGACCGATGTAGCAATACTGGTCCAGCCAGAACAGGCCGAACCGCTCCGGCGTGCCCTTGGGCGCCGTCGGCTGCGGGCCTGGCTTCAGCTGGCGCGGCAGACCCTTGACGATGAAGATGCCGCCGCCCAGCCACATGCAGCCCAGGCCGATGATGATCCGCCAGGCAAACCAATCGATGGTTTCCATCGGATCAGCCGAAGATGCGGTCGTAGTGATCGTTCGGCGTGCGCGCGCCGGTGTTCAGGCCGCCGAGCATGCCCGTCGTCCAGTTGCCGGTGGACGGAATGTTGTGGTTCCAGTCCATGACATAGTGGCGGCTGGTGATCTTCCATTCGCCGCCGCGCTTCTCGAAATGATCGAGGTACCGGCCGCCGACCAGCATGTCGGTCAACACGCCCTGCTCGTTCTTCAGCAGGTGATAGGCCAGGCAATAGGTCTCGCCCGTCGCCCTGTCGCCGTCGAGCTGGATCCAGTGGTTGCCGATGGTGTGCAAGGTGCGCTCCATCTGGCTGATGCCAGCGACGCAGTTCTCGGCCCAGGTCATGGCGTCGATGTCCTGGTCGGAATAGTTGCAGGTCGCATCTGGCCAGAACGCCGACTTGAGCACGGTAATGTCGCAGCGGTCCACGCCGTGGCAGTAGCGGGACATGGTGGTGTAGATGTCGATATGATCGAGCGCGCGTTGTGCGGCATCTGACATGACGGTCTCCCCTGATCCATCCATTCGGTTCGCGGCGAAGCCTAGCGCGCCACAAAGTACCGCGCAAAGGTAAAGAAAAAAGGCATCGCTGACCGGGAGTTGGCTTGGACAGCGGCGCCGCGCCGCGGTACACACTCGCCGCTCGCGCCAAGGCGCCGTGTGGCGCAAAAGCCACACTATCGAGAAACCGGCCATAACAAGCTTCCAGAATTATTTTTTCTTTTTGTAGATTTTAGACTGCGGTGTAAGACCGCCCCCAACGAAAAAAACCAGAAAATCCGCATCCGGCGGCGGGGGGCGCAACGCGCTCCTCTAGCCTCAATCCAAGGGGAGTTTCGTGAAGAAACCAGTATCACTCTTATCCTTGTCCACGGCGGTTGCGCTTGCGACCAGCGCCGGCGCCTATGCGCAGGACCAGGACGGAAGCCTGTTCTCGCAGAAGGGCGGCATCGAGACCGTCATTTCCTCGGCGCAGAAGAAGCAGGAATCGGTCCAGGAAGTTCCGATTCCCGTCACCGCCTTTTCGGCGGACGCGATCGAGCGCAGGTTCGCCGTCAACCTTGAGGACCTGAACAAGCTGGCCCCGTCGGTTCAGCTGCAGAGCGTCGGCCTGTTCCACGGCTCGTCGTCCTTCACCGTTCGCGGCATCGGCACGTCGGGCGTCGAGAGCTTCGACGATCCCCACGTCGCGGTGTTCATCGACGGTGTGTACCAGCCCCGCAACGCCTGGGCGCTGGGCAACCTGCTCGACGTCGAATCCGTTGAAATGCTGCGCGGCCCGCAGGGCACGATCTACGGCCGCAATGCGTATTCCGGCGCCATCACGCTGAAGACCCAGCGTCCCGACCTTTACGATTACACGGGCAAGGCCAGCCTGCAGTACGGCAATCCGGGCAAGCTGATCGTCAGCTTCGTCGGCAACGTGCCGATCGTGCAGGAAAAGTTTGCCATGCGCCTGGCAACCCAGTTCTACAAGGACTCGGGCTTCTACAAGAACGACGGCATCGTTGATCTCGGTACTGGCGAAATCGACGAGTCCATCGAAGGCACGCGGATCCAGGGCAACAAGTTTGTCTACTTCCGCCCCAGCTTCCGGTTCACGCCGAACGACGCGCTGGATATCACGCTGACCACCGAGTTCATTCGCCAGCGCGGCGACGGCACGGTCTCGCTCAACCCGTCCTACGATCCGCGTACGCCCGCCAACACCAATTGTGGCGACGCTGCGGGCACGCCGGCCGCCTACAACTGCAACACCAGCGTCTTCGAGTTGCTGTATCCCGGCTTCAACCGCAACTATTTCGGTGATGGCCGCGTCGGCATCGATCGGGACAAGACCGCCGATCCGTACCGCGTGGGCTACAACCTGCCGTACAACGATTCCGACCTGAACAGCTACATGGCGACACTCAACGCCGACTACACCACCGATTTCGGTACGTTCAGCGTCCTCGGCAATTACGCCTTCCAGCGGTCGACCATCAACACCGACACGGATGGCACCAACATCAACTTCTTCTCGTCGACCCGTTTCGAGGATTACGAGACCTACCAGTTCGAAGCCCACTTCGTGTCGGACTTCTCCGAGACCGTCGACATGATCGCCGGCCTGTTCTACCTGTACGACACCTACCAGCTCGGCCAGCTGCTCTGGACGCCGGGCAGTGGCGACTTCACCTACGACAATCCGAAGATGGCCCAGTTCCAGAACGGCCAGGAGCGCAAGACCTGGGCGGCCTATACCCAGTTCGAGGTGCACTTCACCGACCAGCTGAGCGCCGTCGCCGGTATCCGCTATTCGTGGGAAAAGAAGTTCAACGTCTATTCGGTGCCGAACAACACCGTGGCCAACCAGGGCCTCGACCCGAACTCCGACTGGTCGAAGTTCCCGGTGGGTGATCCCAACAACTTCTGCTCGCCGATCGGCACCAAGGGCACTGCCGGTACGCCGTGCGTCGCCTATTGGGGTCCGGTGGACAACAGCTGGGACAACTTCGCGCCCCGCATCGGCCTGAACTTCAAGGCCACCGACGACATCATGCTGTTCGCCTTCTGGCAGCGCGCCTACAAGTCGGGCGGCTTCGTCAACAACGCCTCCGAGTACACGACGTTCGTCCAGCCCTACGGCGAAGAGCTGATCGACAACTTCGAGGGCGGCTTCAAGACCGAGTGGTTCGACAGCCGGCTGCAGTTCAACGGTAACATCTACTACCAGAAGCTGAAGGGCCTGCAGCGCCAGGTCATCCGTCCGGCCAACAACACCACCGGCCAGGAAACCTTCATCTCCAACGCCGCCGATGCCCGTTCCTACGGCCTCGAACTGGAAGTGATCGCGGTCCCGGTCGACGGTCTGACGATCAATGCCAACATGGCGTACAACAACATCAAGTACACCAGCTACTGTGCCGATCTGGACGGCCCCGAGCCGACCATGAACCCGGCCAGCCAGCGTCCGGTCTGCGGTGCGCAGACCCAGCTGGCGAACGGCACCTGGATCGTTGCCACCGATTACCGCGACACGGCACTGACCTTTGCGCCCAAGCTGATCGCCAATCTGGGCTGGACCTATGACTTCCCGGTCGGAAACATGGGTAACGTCAGCATCGGCCAGAGCTTCAGCTACACGTCGAAGATGACGGTTGCTGCCAATGCGGACCTGCCGCGTGCCGACCGCCGTGCCATGCTGCTGGTCGATGCCCAGGTCTCCTGGGAATCGCCGACCGGTCAGTACAAGGTCTCGGTCTGGGGCAAGAACCTGACCAACGAGATCGAGCGTCTGTCCATGACGCCGGTGTCGAGCCTGTTCTCGTTCGAGCAGGGCACCCGTCCGCGGACTTACGGCGTCACGCTGACCGCCGACTTCTAGGACTGCAAGCCATAATACCGGATCGGCTGTCAGCCGGTCCGGTACCGGAAACGGATGAGCGCCGGCGGCAACGCCGGCGCTTTTTTGTGCGCAGTCGATACCGGCAGGGCCATCAGAAAAAAACCAGCAGGAGATGCAAAAATATCACAGACAGTGACGATTAAAAGCAGACTAGACGTTTATTGTTTTTATTGACTGCACCGTGATGTAAGAACCGGCAAGAACGCAAAGTTGTCCAGAGCCAGGACGGGGTGCTCGCAAAGGGTGCCTTCAGGCAGTTTCAAACCGGGGGAGACGCTTATGAAGTTCATGAAATCAACCACTTCGCTGGCCGTGATGGCCGCGATGCTGACGGCGGGAGCGGCTTACGCCCAGGATCCGCCGGCTCAGGATCAATCCAGTGATGGCAGCCTGTTCTCGCAGCGCGGCGGCATCGAGACCGTTATTTCCTCGGCTCAGAAGAAGCAGGAATCGGTCCAGGACGTGCCAATTCCGGTCACCGCGTTCTCGGGCGTCGCGATCGAACGCAAGTTCGCGGTCAACCTCGAGGACCTGAACAAGCTGGCCCCGTCGGTTCAGTTGCAGCATGTGGGCCTGTTCCACGGCGCCTCGTCCTTCACCGTCCGCGGCATCGGCACGTCGGGCATCGAGAGCTTCGATGATCCGCATGTGGCGATCTTCATCGACGGTGTGTATCAGCCGCGTAACGCCTGGGCGCTGTCCAACCTGCTGGACATCGAAACAGTCGAAATGCTGCGCGGTCCGCAAGGCACCATCTATGGCCGCAACGCCTATTCGGGCGCGATCACGCTCACGACCAAGAAGCCGGACGTCACCGAATACAGCGGCAAGGCCAGCCTGCAATATGGCAATCCCGGCCGGCTGGTTGTCGGCCTGATCGGCAACGTGCCGATCGTCGAAGACAAGTTCGCCATGCGCCTGGCAACCCAGTTCTTCAAGGATTCCGGTTTCTTCAAGAATGACGGCGTCATCGTCGACGGCGTCGAGAACGGCCAGACCCTCACCCACATCGACGAGGATCTGAAGGGCACGCGAATCCAGGGCAACAAATATGTCTATTTCCGCCCCAGCTTCCGCCTGACGCCGAACGATGCGCTCGATATCACGCTGACCACCGAGTTCATCCGCCAGCGCGGCGACGGCACGACCTCGCTCAACCCGTCCTACGATCCGCGGACACCGGCCAACAGTCTTTGCGACGGCACAACCGGTACGCCCACGGCTTACAATTGCAACACCAGCCTGATGGAAGTGTTGTATCCCGGCCTGACCAAGAATTATTTCGGCGATGCCGAGCAGGGCATCCCAAAGGACAAAAGCAACGACCCGTATGAGGTCGGCTACAGCCTGCCCTACAACAACAGCGAACTAAACAGCTACACGGCCACGCTGAACGTCGATTACACCACCGACTTCGGTACGTTCAGCTTCCTGGCGAATTACCAGCATCAGCGCGATCTGATCAACACGGACACCGACGGCACCAGCGTCGACTTCTTCTCGTCGACCCGGTTTCAGTCCTACGAGACGTATCAGTTCGAAACGCATTTCGTGTCGGATTTCTCCGAGACGGTCGACATGATCGCCGGCCTGTTCTACCTGTTCGACAGCTATCATCTGGGCCAGATTCTCTGGACACCGTTCACCGGCAAGCACACCTACGACAACCCGCTGCTGAACTACTACCAGAACGGCCAGGACCGGAAGACCTGGGCGGCCTACACCCAGTTTGAAGTCCACTTCACGGATGAGTTGAGCGTGGTCGCCGGTGTCCGCTATTCGTGGGAGAAGAAGTTCAACATCTTCGAAACCCCGAACACGCCGCTGGCCACCACGGGCATTCCTCCGGGGTCGGACTTCTCGCGCTTCCCGCTGGGCAACGCGCCGCAGTGCTCGCCCCTCGGCACCACCGGCACCATCGCCAGCCCCTGTATCGCCTACTGGACCAACGACGAAGGCGACACCTGGGACAACTTCGCGCCCCGCGTCGGCGTGAACTGGAAAGCGGCCGACGATTTCATGCTGTTCGCCTATTGGCAGCGCGCCTACAAGTCGGGCGGCTTCGTCAACAACGCGTCGGCCTACACCACCTTCGTCGACTCGCCCTATGGCGAAGAGCTGATCGACAACTTCGAAATCGGCTTCAAGTCCGAATGGTTCGACAGCCGGCTGCAGTTGAACGCCAACCTCTACTACCAGAAGCTGAAGGGCCTGCAGCGCCAGGTCATCCGTCCGGCCGATAACGCATCGGGCCAGGAAACCTTCATTTCCAACAACGCCGACGCCCGTTCCTACGGTCTCGAACTGGAAGTGATCGCGGTCCCGGTCGACGGCCTGACGATCAACAGCAATCTGGCTTACAACAACATCAAGTATACGAACTACTGCGCCGACCTTGATGGCCCCGAGCCGTCTGCAAGTCCCGCAAACGGCCGCGCGTTGTGTGGCCAGGGTGCGACCCAGCTTCCCAACGGGACCTGGATCGCGTTCACCGACTTCTCCGACCTGAAGCTCGGTTTCGCGCCCAAGCTGATCGCCAATCTGGGCTGGACCTATGACTTCCCGATCGGGAACATGGGTAACATCAGCATCGGCCAGAGCTTCAGCTATACCTCGAAGATGGCCACGGCCGGCGTGTTCCTGCCGCGGTCGGATCGCCGCTCGATGCTGCTGGTGGACGCCCAGATCTCCTGGGAATCGCCGGACAGCATGTACCGCGTCTCGGTCTGGGGTAAGAACCTCACCAACGAGATCGAACGCCTGTCGGTTACCCCGGTGTCGAACCTGTTCTCGTTCGAGCAGGGCACCACGCCGCGGACCTACGGCATCACGCTGACGGCCGACTTCTAGGACCGCAGACTTGCTAATCCGTCCCGGCGCATAACCGGGACGGTTCCTGAACGGAAAGCGCCGGCGGCAACGCCGGCGCTTTTTCGTTGCTGCCCGGTCACCTGCAGTGTCATGGCCGGCCGGATAAAGTATCCCGGGCTTTTAAAAAGCAACCGTGCTGTTTTAATTGGAAATTAAATCACGGTATGCGACCGTGCCGCTTGACTGCCGACAAGCGATGCGTGTGCGTCCCGGTTTCCTTCGGCCCATAGACACCAGCGGCGATGTGAGACCACGAAGACACACATAAAAAACAAACGACGTGTGTTGTTACAGACATTGTTGTTTTTTATTCAGCTTGGATGGGCGGTATGACAAAGTCTGCAATTGCAGGTTCTGCGATCAATCAGGTTGCGGCTTCGGGGAATGCCGCAGCATCCAGGGGAGGCCCAGATATGAAACACAAGAAGCTAACATCATGTGCAATACCGCTGTTCGCCCTGTGGGCGGGAGCGGCCTACGCCCAGGATCCGCCGGCTCAGGATCAAGCCAGTGATGGCAGCCTGTTCTCGCAACGTGGCGGCATCGAGACGGTCATCTCCTCGGCGCAGAAGAAGCAGGAATCGGTCCAGGAAGTGCCAATTCCGGTCACCGCGTTTTCGGGTGTGGCGATCGAGCGCAAGTTCGCGGTCAACCTCGAGGACCTGAACAAGCTGGCCCCGGCGGTGCAGTTGCAGCATGTGGGCTTGTTCCACAACGCGTCGTCCTTCACCGTGCGCGGCATTGGCACATCGGGCATCGAAAGTTTCGATGATCCGCATGTGGCCATCTTTATCGACGGCGTGTACCAGCCGCGCAATGCCTGGGCGGTATCGAACCTGCTGGACATTGAATCGGTGGAAATGCTGCGCGGTCCGCAAGGCACCATCTATGGCCGCAACGCCTATTCGGGCGCGATCACGCTCACGACCAAGAAGCCGGACGTCACCGAATACAGCGGCAAGGCCAGCCTGCAATATGGCAATCCCGGCCGGCTGGTCGTCGGTCTGATCGGCAACGTGCCGATCGTGCAGGACAAGTTCGCCATGCGTCTGGCAGCACAGTTCTACAAGGATTCCGGCTTTTACAAGAATGACGGCATCATCGTCGACGGTGTCGAAAACGGCCAGATCGTTACCCACATCGACGAGGATCTGGAAGGCATGCGAATCCAGGGCAACAAATATGTCTATCTCCGCCCCAGCTTCCGCCTGACGCCGAACGATAACCTCGACATCACGCTGACCACCGAGTTCAT
Organism: Emcibacter sp. SYSU 3D8; assembly: GCF_039655875.1. Taxonomy (NCBI): domain Bacteria; kingdom Pseudomonadati; phylum Pseudomonadota; class Alphaproteobacteria; order Emcibacterales; family Emcibacteraceae; genus Emcibacter; species Emcibacter sp. SYSU 3D8. The sequence goes on from NZ_JBBYXK010000002.1 coordinate 1,007,786, forward strand.
CCGCCAGCGCGGCGACGGCACCGTGTCGCTCAACCCGTCCTACGATCCTCGTACCCCGTCCAACCCGCTCTGCGGCGGTGTCGGCACGTCGGTTGCCTACAATTGCAACACCAGCCTGATGGAAGTGCTCTATCCCGGGCTGACCAAGAACTACTTCGGCGACGGTACGCAGGGAATCGACAGGGACAAGAGCAACGACCCATTTCTTGTCGGCTACGATCTGCCCTATAACAACAGCGACCTGAACAGCTACACGGCCACGCTGAATGTCGACTACACCACCGACTTCGGCACGTTCAGTTTCCTGGCCAATTACCAGCACCAGCGCGACCTGATCAACACGGACACGGACGGCACGAATATCAGCTTCTTCGCGTCGACCCGGTTCCAGTCGTACGAGACCTATCAGTTCGAATCGCACTTCGTCTCCGACTTCTCCGAGACATTCGATGTCATCGCCGGTGTGTTCTACCTGTTCGACAGCTATCACCTGGGCCAGATCCTCTGGACCCCGAACATCGGCAAGTTCACCTACGACAACCCGCTGATGTCGTATTACCAGAACGGCCAGGACCGGAAGACCTGGGCCGCCTATGTCCAGACCGAGATTCACTTCACCGACCAGTTGAGCCTGGTCGCCGGCGTGCGCTACTCATGGGAAAAGAAGTTCAACATCTTCGAAACCCCGAACAATTCAGTCGTCAATCAGGGCCTTGATCCCAATTCCGACTGGTCCAGGTTCCCGACCAATTCCAGTGCGCCGGACTGTGCGCCCATCGGCACCCTGGGGACGGCGGCTAATCCCTGCTTTGCCTTCTGGACCAACGATGCCGGCCAGAGCTGGGACAACTTCGCCCCGCGCGTCGGCGTGAACTACAAGATCAATGACGACATCCTGTTGTTCGCCTTCTGGCAGCGCGCCTACAAATCCGGCGGCTTCGTCAACAACGCCGCCGCCTACACCACCTTCGTCGGCTCGCCCTATGGCGAAGAACTGATCGACAACTTCGAAGGCGGCTTCAAGACCGAGTGGCTCGACAGCCGGCTGCAGTTCAACGGCAACTTCTACTATCAGAAGCTGAAGGGCCTGCAGCGCCAGGTCATCCGACCGGCCGACAACCCCTCGGGCCAGGAGACCTTCATCTCCAATAACGCCGATGCCCGTGCTTATGGCTTCGAGCTGGAAATGGTCTTGATCCCGGTCGATGGTCTGACGATCAACGCCAACCTGGCCTATAGCGACATCAAGTACACGAACTACTGTGCCGATCTCGATGGCCCGGAGCCGTTCGCGACCCCGGCCAACGGCCGTGAACTTTGCGGGCCGGGCGCCACCGAACTGCCGAACGGTACCTGGATCGCGTTCACCGACTTCTCCGACCTGAAGCTCGGTTTCGCGCCGAAGATCATCGGCAACCTGGGCTGGACCTACGACTTCCCGATCGGGAACATGGGCAACCTCAGCATCGGCAACAGCTTCAGCTACACCTCGAAGATGGCGACCGCCGGCGTATTCCTGCCGCGGTCGGACCGCCGTTCGATGCTGCTGGTCGACGCCCAGATCTCCTGGGAATCGCCGGACTCCAGATACCGCGTCTCGGTCTGGGGCAAGAACCTGACGAACGATTTCCAGCGCCTTAGCGTTACGCCGGTTGCGTTCCTGTTCTCGTTCGAACAGCCGACCCAACCGCGGACTTACGGCATCACGCTTACCGCAGACTTCTGATCCTTCGCCAAGGGCCGGCCGGCAAATCGCCGGCCGATCCGGATTCAGGCGCCGGTGGCAACACCGGCGCCTTTTTCTTATGCGCCCTTGCGGTGCGCCCCGCGCCCGTTATCCTCGGCGGCGGGAAACGGGAGAAGCCAAATGACGGGATCGGACCCGCGCCTTGCCGCGATCGCCGACAAGCAGGAAATCGCCGAGGTGCTCTACCGCTATGCGCGCGGCTGCGACCGGGCGGACGAGGCGGCGTTGCGGGCCTGTTTCCATCCGGAATCGTCGCATAATCACGGCGGTTTCGTCGGCAAGTCCTGGGACTTCGTCGACCGGGCCATGGCGATCTGCCGGCCGCTGAAGGCCTGCAAGCACATGATCTCCAACGTGCTGGTGACGCTGGCCGGCGACAGCGCCGTTTCCGAATGCCACTTCTGGGCTCACCACCGCCGAATCAACGAGGAAAGCGGCGCCGAGGAGGACTACTTCACCGGCGGCCGGTATCTCGACCGCTTCGAGCGGCGCGGCGGCGAATGGAAGATCATCGCCCGCATCGGCGTCGGCGACTTCGAGCGCTTCGATCCGCCGTCCGACCGCAACATGTGGACCATGCCGGCTGGGAAGATCAGCGGCAAGCATCCATCCGATCCGATCTACGGCCTCGAAGCCGGCATGGAAAAGGGCAAATGATGCCGCGCGACGACCAGCTTCAGGCGCTGCTCGACAAGCAGGCCATCGCCGAACTCAGCTACCGCTACTCCCGCGCCGCCGACCGGCTCGACCGCGCGTTGCTGACCTCGGTCTACTGGCCGGACGGCACCGACGACCACGGCGCCTTTGCCGGCAGCGCGCCCGACTACATTGACTGGGTGATGACCCTGCTGGCGGGCTGGATCTCGGTCCACCACGACAACACCAACATTTTGATCGAGCTGGACGGCGACACCGCCACCGGCGAGGTGCACTGGACCGGCTATTACACCTACGAGATCGACGGGCAGGTGCACGATCATCTCGCCGTCGGCCGCTACATCGACCGCTACGAGCGGCGGGCCGGTGAATGGCGCATCCTGCACCGCACCTGTCTCAGTGACTGGAGCAGGCTGGAGCCCGCCGTGAACTGGCGCACCGACCCGGTGCGCAGCCGGCTTGCCGGGAAGCGCAAGCCCGACGACCTGCTGTACAGCGCGCGCCGCCTCGGGATAGCCGGCCAGCCACAGGAATGGGGGAACAGCGCGTGACCATCGAACATATGCTCCAGGCCGGCCGGGTCGCCAGCGTGGCGGACCCGCAGCTTCAGATGCTGCTCGACAAGCAGGCCTGCGCCGAAGTGATGATGACCTATTGCCGGGCCATCGATCACCGCGACGAGGAACTGCTGCGCAGCGTGTTTCATCCCGGGGCGCAGCACCGGCATGGTTTTGTCGGCCCGTCGTCCGATCCCGCCAGGCCGTCGGCGCCAGGCGAGCCCGGCGATTTCGTCGCATTCGCGCTGGGTGTGCTTGCCACCCATACCCGCACGCACCACCAGCTTGGCAATATCTTCATCGAGGTCGGCCCCGGCGAGACCATCGCCTATACGGAAGCCTATTTCACCGCGTATCACCGGCTGCGTCCCAAGGGTGACCCGCTTGCCTCGGCTACGGCCTACGATACCGAAATGGATGTCTGGGTCGGCGGCCGCTACATGGACCGAATGGAAAAGCGCGACAATGTCTGGAAGATCACCAATCGCACCGGCATCACCGACTGGCAGCGCATCGAATCTCCATCGTCGAAGGGCTATAACGCGGTGCCCGCGGAAATCAGGATGCAGCAGAACCGCGACGACTTCCTCTATCATCGCCGCTCGTTCTACGGCTGAGGTGCCGATTCGCCCGCAAAGCCGGCATCCGAAAGCGTTCATGTTCCGGAAAACCAATGGACAATATTCTGCGCTCGCCGAACGGACGCACTTTGTTATAGTCCCTGCCGGAATTGACAGGGGAGACATGAGTGGCTGATCTGCAGGCGTCGCCGGACAAGGCGCCCTATCCAAGACCCATTCTGGCATGGCTGGTTGTCGGCGTACTGATCCTCGCCGCGCTGATCGCCTATATCGACAGGCAGGTCGTTGCCATCGTCGTCGACCAGATGAAGGTCGATCTTGGCGTTGGCGATGCGCAGATCGGCTGGCTGTATGGTGTGTTCGCCATTTTCTACGCAATCGCGGGCCTGCCCATCGCGTGGATGTCGGACCGCAAGAGCCGCAAGCACATCATCGCCATCGGCATCTTTTTCTGGTCGCTGATGACCATGGCCTGCGGCCTGTCCAAAAACTTCTGGATGGTGTTCCTGGCGCGTATCGGTGTGGGTGTGGGTGAAGCGACATTGACGCCGGCCACCAACTCGCTGATCGGCGACTATTTTCCCCGCGACAAGATCCCGCTGGCGCTCAGCATCGTCCAGGCCGGTCCGATCATGGGCTCGGGCATCGCCTTCATCATCGGCGGCTACGTGTACGGCATCGTGGAACAGGCCAAGCCGCTGACCCTGCCGTTCTTCGGCGCGCTGGCGCCCTGGCAGCAAACGTTCCTCTATGTCGGCGCGCCCGGCCTGATCATCGCCTTCCTGTTTCTGCTGATCCGCGAGCCGATCCGCCGCACGATCGCCCGCCCGGCCGGCAGCGAAGCGGGCACGGGTTCGGATGTGTCCCTGGTCAACTTCTACCGCCGCAACGCCAGGATGGTGGTGTTTCACCACTTGGGCTTCCTCTGCTTCGGTCTGCTCGGCTATGCCTTCGTGTTCTGGACGGTGTCGTATTTCGTCCGCGTGCACGGCATGAACAATGCCGACGCCTCGCAGATCTTCGGCTGGATCTTCCTGCTGGCGGGTCCACTGGGGCCGATTTTCGCGGCGATGTACGCCGCACGGCTCACCCAGCGCGGCAAGAAGGACGCCAACATCATCGCGCCGCTGGTCGGCAGCCTGATCGGCGTCGCCGCGGTGCTGACGATCCAGGTCATGCCCAATCCGTTCTGGGCCTTCGTCTTCTATGCGCCGGCGCTGATCTTCGTGAACTCGCCCTTCGCCATGGCCTATGCCTCGCTGACCTATGTCACGCCGCCGGCGCTCCGTGCGCGGGTCTCGGCCGTTTACATGTTCATGGTGTCATTCGGCATGATGCTGGGGCCGCCCATCGCCGGGATGTTCAACGAACATATCTTCCCCAGCGACCAGGGCGTGCGGTATTCGATCATGTGCGTGACGCTGATCTTCGGTTTCCTCGGCACGATATTCCTGCTCCTGGCGCGCAAGCCCTATGTCCGAACGGCGGCCGACGCCGACGTCTGGAGCGGCGAGGAGTCGCCGATCAAGTAAGTTTACGCTGGCGGTTTCGCGTGGGCATAATCGGTCTCGCTCAAGGGGAGATCGATCATGTCCACGCTCAAGCGCGACAAACCGCTCGACGACTACAGCCTGCTCGACCCGAAGGTGCATGCCTGCCCCTACGAGTTCTTCCAGCGGCTGCGCAGCGAATGCCCGGTCTACCGCATGCCGGAGACGGGCACCTATCTCGTCACCCGCTATGACGACATCCGCGCCATCAAGAAGAACCACCGGGACTTCACCTCCAACATCACGCTGCAGGAACGTGGCCGGCGCGAGGTGCACAAGGAGCACGACCGCATCCTGCAGACCTATGGCTGGGACAACGTCCAGACGCTGCAGCGCACCGACCCGCCCGATCATGGCCGCTGGCGCAACCTGATCGACCGCACCTTCACTGCGAGCCGGGTGCGCGAGATGACGCCCTATATCGAAAGCATGGTGCACGAGCTGATCGATTCCTGGATCGACGACGGCGAGTGCGAGTTCGTCTCCCAGTACGCCATTCCGCTGCCCTGCAAGGTGATCGCCGACCAGCTCGGCGTCGACCGCGACAATTTCTGGAAGCTGAAGGCCTGGTCCGATGCCATGCTGGAGCCGGGCAGCCCGACCTGCCCCGACGAGCGGGTGATCGAGTGCGCCCATCTGGTGGTCGAATCGCAGCACTATTTCTACAAGGTGTTCGAGGACCGCCGCCGCGAGCCCAGGGGCGACATCATGTCGGCGCTGATCCACACCGACATGGGCGGTGAAGCACCTCTGACCATGCACGAGTTGCAGAACCTGATGAATCAGCTGCTGACCGGCGGCAACGAAACCACCACCAGCGCCATCTCCCATGCGCTCTGGAACCTGCTGAAATTCCCGGATCAGCTTGCCCGGTTGCGCGCCGACCGGTCGCTGCTGAAGAACTTCGTCGAGGAGACGCTGCGATTCGAGACACCCGTGCTGGGTTTGGCTCGCAAGACCACGCGCGATGTGGAAGTTGCGGGGACGGCTATCCCGAAGGACGCCCTGGTGGTGTTGACCTATGCGGCTGCCAACCGCGACGAGGACAAGTTCGACGAGGGCGAGACTTTCGATATCGCCCGAAAGAACGCCGGCGCCCAGATCGCCTTCGGCATGGGCGCCCATTTCTGCCCCGGCGCCATGCTGGCCCGCCAGGAGATCCTCAGCACCTTCGAGGCGCTGCTCGACCGGCTGGACGATATCAGCCTGGCCCGGCCGCTGCCTGAGGACACCCACCAGCGCAGCGTCTTTCTGCATCAGATGAAGGAACTGCCGATCCGCTTCCGCAAGCGCTAGGCTTGCGGCCTGGAGCCCTGGATGTAAATATCGGGCCCGAGAATTCAGTACACGGGGAAAGACGCCATGAGCACGCTTGCAGAAAAGCCGGTGATGGGATCAGCGCTTCCGGTCGACGGGTTCAACCCGCTTGATCGCAAGGTGCAGGCCTGCCCCTATCCCTATTACCAGACCATGCGCGCCCAGTGTCCGGTGTATCCCAGCCCGCAGACGGGCATGTACTACGTCACCAAATATGACGACATCCGCTTCATCAAGAAGCGGCCGGACCTGTTCACGTCGGACATGACGCACAGCTCGCGCGGCGGTCCGCGCGAAGCGCTCGTGCGCCACGAAAATATCCTGAGCACCTATGGCTGGGCCCATGTCCAGGTGCTGCAGCGGACCGATCCGCCCGCCCATAATCGCTGGCGGCAATATATCGACCGCACGTTCACGGCCAGCCGCGTCAACGAGATGAAGCCCTATGTCGACCAGATGGTCCACGAATTGGTCGACGCCTTCATCGGCCAGGGCGAATGCGAGTTCGTCGCCGATTTCTGCGTGCCGCTGCCCTGCAAGGTGATCGCCGACCAGCTCGGCCTGCCGAACGACCAGTATCTTCGGCTGAAGTCATGGTCCGACGCCATGCTGATGCCCGGCGGCCTGATGGCCACGGATGAAGAGATCGAGCGCTGCGCCTGGATCGAGCTCGATGCCCAGCACTTCTTCTACAAGGTGTTCGAGGACCGGCGGAAAAACCCCACCGACGACATCATGTCCGTGCTGGTCAATACCCGCTTCGAGGGCGAGGAGCCCATGTCCATGCACGAGCTGCAGAACATGATGCACCAGCTTATCACCGGCGGGAACGAAACCACGACCAGCGCGCTCGCCCATGGCCTGTGGAACCTGCTGAAGAATCCGTCGGAGATGGCCAAGCTTCGCGCCGACCGGTCGCTGATCAAGAATTTCGTCGAGGAGACGCTGCGCTACGAAACGCCGGTGCTCGGCCTGTTCCGTCAGGCCACGCAGGACGTCGAGCTGAGCGGTACGGTGATTCCGGCGGGGACTATCGTATTCATGGCCTATGGCTCGGCGAACCGCGACGAGGACAAGTTCGACGACGGCGAGACCTTCGATGTCAGCCGCAAGAATGCCGGCGCACAGATCGCCTTCGGTTTGGGCACCCATTTCTGCCCCGGTGCCATGCTGGCGCGGCGCGAGATGATCTCGGCATTCGAGATCCTGCTCGACCGGGTCGACGATATCCAGCTGGCCCGGCCGCTCGAGGAGTTCACCCACGAGCCGAGCATCTTCCTGCACCAGCTGAAGGAACTGCCGATCACCTTCAAGAAGCGGTAGGGCGCGGCTACTTCGCCGCGCGCCGGGCCTTCCTGCGCTCGAGCAGCTGCTCGCGGGTCTGGCCGTAGAGCATGTTCTTGGCTTCCTCGGAAATCTTTCCCGGGGTCGCGGCAATTTCACGGCCCAGCGCATAGGCGCGCTTGACCGCGGGACGCTCGCCCATGGCCTCGAACCAGCGCTTCAGGTGCGGCGTGTCGTTCAGGTCCTGGCCCTGCAGCTCGTGCAGCGTGATCCAGCCCCAGCAGGCCATGTCGGCGATGGAATATTCGTCATTGGCAATCCACTCGCGGTCTTCGAGCTGGTCGTCGAGCAGGCCCCACAGCCGCGCTACCTCGTTGGTGTAGCGGTCGATGGCGTATTGCAGTTTTTCCGGCGCGTAGGCGCGGAAGTGGTTCGCCTGGCCGCCCATGGGACCAAGGCCGCCCATCTGCCACATCACCCATTCCATGACCTTGGCGCGCCTGAACGGATCGGTGGACAGGAACTTGCCGGTCTTTTCGGCCAGGTGAAGCAGGATGGCGCCGGATTCGAAGATCGCCAGCGGCTGGCCGTCCGGTCCCTTCACATCGTGGTCGACGATGGCCGGCACCCGGTTGTTGGGACTGATCTTCAGAAAGTCCGGCTCGAACTGCTGGCCGACCATGATGTTGATCGGGATGATGTTGTAGGGCAGGCCGGTTTCCTCGAGGAAGATGCTGACCTTCCAGGTGTTGGGCGTCGGGAAATAATACAGGTCGATCATCGGTCAGGTCCTCAGGCGATCAGGATGTAATAGGCCGACGCCGCCACCATGTAGCACAGCGCCAGAATGGTCGACTGGATGCCGACGATGCGGCCGAAGCTGGCCATTTCGTGCCTGGTGTATCCCCAGGCGTGCAGGTAACGGGCAAGCGTGAACAGGCCGCCGCCGAAATGCACCATCAGCGACGGCGCGCCCGACCATTCCAGCGCGATCAGCAGCGCCAGGCCGGTCGGGACATATTCGGTGTAGTTGGCATGCACGCGGGCGATGCGGTCGGCGGTCTTGTCCTCGTTGCCGAAATTCTCCAGCGTCGACCGTACCCGGTGATGAAGCACGTTGTAGGTCAGGATCACCAGCAGCAGGCCCAGCGCCGCCGTGTAGTACAGCGTCACCGGCACCTGGGCGAGTCCGCGGCCGATGGGGATCCCGGGCCCCAGGCCGATCGCCAGGATCACCAGGCTGATGCCCACGGCGAAACACGCCCAGGCAGCCTTCATGAAGCCGCCGAATATGGGGATCAGCGCCGGCGGCGGCTTGTGGGGCTGAGCCTCGGGGTCCTTCATGTAGGGCAGGATGCGGCGATAGGCATAGGTGATGCCGAAGCCCACCATGATGAAGGCGAGGCCGACCGCCGTGCCGAATACGCTCAGATTGACGCCGTGCATATGCTTCCCCCGCTTCGTTTTCCCGCGCTCTATAATGCATGGCGGCGGCGGCCATACAATCTGCATCTCCCGCCGGGACGGGCGCGGTTTCCTGCGTGGAAAGGGATTCAGCGGCCTTGCAGGCCGGGCGCCAACCGCACTAAGTTGCACGCCACAAATCCGGCGGCGGACTCTGCACGTACAGCATCTGTCCGCACCGAACTTCCAGGGGAGAGCCATGACCGCAGCCCTTACATATCCACCTCGCACGCTCGGGCCCGAGCAGGAGGCCATGCGCGCCGAAGTGCGCGCGTTCCTGCAGAAGGACTATGCTGACGGCGGCTTCGGCCGCGGCCAGGAGGCCATGGCCCGCTATGACGTCGAGTTCTCCCGCCGCTGGGGACAGGCCGGATTCATCGGCATCACCTGGCCGAAGAAGTATGGCGGCCGCGGCCTGACCTTCCTTGACCGCTACGTGGTCACCGAGGAGGCGCTGGCTGCCGGCGCGCCGGTCGGCGCCCATTGGGTGGCCGACCGCCAGAGCGGCCCGCTGCTGCTGAAATACGGCACCGAAGAGCAACGCCAGCGATTCCTGCCCAGGATCGTGGCCGGCGAGGCGTTCTTCTGCATCGGCATGTCCGAGCCCGACAGCGGCTCGGACCTGGCGTCGGTGCGCATGTCGGCCACGCGGACCGATGGCGGCTGGCTGCTCAACGGCACCAAGCTGTGGACCTCGCTCGCCCATATCTGTCACTACATGATCGCCTTGGTGCGCACCTCGCCGGTCAATCCCGAGAACCGGCACGAGGGCATGAGCCAGATGATCGTCGACCTCAACGCTCCCGGCGTCGAGGTTCGCCCGGTCTACAATCTGGCCGGTGAGCATCATTTCAACCAGGAAGTGTTCACCGATTATTTTCTGCCTGACGAGAACGTGGTCGGCGAAATCGGCGCGGGCTGGGAACAGGTGATGAGCGAGCTGGCTTATGAGCGCAGCGGCCCGGAGCGTATCCTCAGCACCTTCCAGACCCTGGTCGAACTGGTGCGCCAGGTGGGCGACAATCCCTCCGAGGTCGAGGCCCGCGCCATCGGCCGGCTGACCGCGCATCTGATGACCTTGCGGGGCATGTCGGTGTCGGTCGCCGGCATGCTGGCCGACGGCAAGATGCCGGTCACCGAGGCGGCGCTGGTCAAGGACCTGGGCACCAATTACTGCAAGGACGTGCCCGAGACGGCGCGCCTGATCTGCCCGCCCGAAGACGGCGCCGGCGGCAATTCCAGATACGAGAAGATGCTGAAGACGGCGACCCTGCTTGCGCCGTCGCTCACCATCCAGGGCGGCACGCGCGAGATCCTGCGCGGCATGATCGCGAGGGGGCTCGGCCTACGATGAACGAAATGCGCACGCTTATCCTAGACACGGCGGAACGCATCTTCCGCGACATCTGCGACCAGACCCTTGTCGACAAGGCCGAGAAGGGCGAATGGCCAGCCGGCCTGTGGCAGACCCTCGAAGAATCGGGGCTTACCCAGGCCGCCGTTCCCGAGGAACAGGGCGGCGCGGGCGGCACCATCGGCGATGGCCTCTACTTCCTCAAGGCCTCGGGCCGCTACGTGGCGCCGCTGCCGCTGGCCGAGACATTGATCGCCGGCGTGCTGCTGGCCGAAGCGGGCGCCCAGGTGCCGGCCGGTCCGCTGACCATTGCACCGGTCCGGCCCAATGAGATCATTGAATTCAGCGACGGCAAGCTGTCGGGCACGGCCACCCGCGTGCCGTTCGCGCAGGGCGCCTCGGCCATCGTGGTGGCGACCTCGGCCGGCCTCGCGATCGTCGACCCGGCCAGCGTGACGATCGAACGGGACAAGAGCATGGCCGGCGAGCCGCGCGACACCGTCATCTTCGACGGTGCCCCCGCCACCATCGTCGGCAACGCGTCGCCGGACCGCATCTGGCAGCTTGGGGCGCTGGCGCGCTCGGTCCAGATGGCGGGCGCGCTCGAGGGCATTCTCGCCATGTCGGTCCAGTACGTGCAGGACCGCAAGCAGTTCGGCCGGGCGCTGTCCAAGTTCCAGGCGGTCCAGCAGTCGCTGGCGGCCATGGCCGGGCAGGTGGCGGCGGCTTCCTCGGCAGCCGATGTGGCCATCGAGGCAACGGAAGCGGGCGATCCCGGCGTGTCCATTGCCGTCGCCAAGGCCCGCGTCGGCGAGGCGGCGGGTATTGCCGCCGAACTGGCCCACCAGGCGCACGGCGCCATCGGCTTCACCCACGAATATGCCCTGCACCAGTTCACCCGGCGGCTTTGGGCATGGCGCGACGAATTCGGCGGTGAGCCTTACTGGCAGGCCGAGATCGGCCGCCTGGTCGCCAAATCCGGCGCCGACAATCTGTGGAAGTTCGCCTCGCGGACATAAACCTCAGAAAATCGGCCCGATGATCCCCAGTTGCGCCGCTTTCGCCACTGCCTGGGTGCGCGTGACCGCGTTCAGCTTCTGGGTGGCGTTGTCGATGTGAAAGCGGGCGGTCGATGGCGAGATGGCGAGGATCACGCCGATCTCCTGATCTGTCTTGCCGCGCGCGGCCCAGGTCAGGCACTCGATCTCGCGGCTGGTCAGATAGATGAACCCGGTTTCCGGTGCGTCGATGCCGCGTGCCGTGTCGGCAAGCTGCATGAATTGCAGCGCGGCGAGCAGCAGCGTGCGCCGGTGCTCGCGCCAGATCGGCTCGATATCCAGATCCTGGTCGCGGTTCAGCCACGACACCGATCCCACCCGGCCGCGTGACAGGTGTGTCGGCACGATGATGGCGCCGTGGATGCCCTGGGCCACCTGCCAGTCCAGCACCTTGCGCTGAATGGGCTCCAGCGCCTGCTCCTGGGGAAACGGATGGTCCGCCTGCCAGAAGAACGGCAGATGCTGGAAGCGGCAGGCATGGGTCGTCGGGCTGATCAGCGTGTAGTTCTGGTCGACCCACTCGTCGATCGCCTCCTTGTCCCAGCCGAACAGCTCGGCCAGGCGATTGCCGTCCTCGTCGGTCAGCGGCACGGTGGTCGAGATATCGTCGAGCGCGGCGACCAGCGGTATGCCGATCAGTTCGCCGATACGCCGCAGCAGGCTGACGCCTTCGGCAAGACAGCTCGCCCGCTCCAGCGCGCCGAGGCATGTATTGAGGTCGTTGTGGCCCATCCCCGTCTGGTTCTCCCCCAACCTGTCGATTCCGAGAGGTAGACGTTACAGGCCCGCGCGCCCAAACTCCATGTCATCGGGAACACGGGGAAGCGTACCGAGATGAACAAGCCAGAGCAGTTCAGCCTGCTGGATCCTGCCGTGCAGCAGTGTCCATTCGGCTATTACAAGGTGCTGCGCGAAGAAGCGCCGGTCTATCTGATGCCGGAAACCGGCATGTACATCGTCACCTCCTATGACCTGCTCATGGAAGTGATGAAGAACAACAAGACCTATTCCAACCTGGCGCCGTCCGGCCGCCGCGCCGGCCTGTATTGCGCCGAGGCGGAGCGCATCATCGACGAGGAAGGCTATGGCCGGTTCATGCCGACCATCGTCAATAACGACCAGCCGGGTCACACGATCTATCGCGGTCTGGTCAACGACGCCTTTCGCGCCGGCCGCATCCGCCAGATGGAAGCCTACATCACCGACGTGGTCGCCGAACTGGTCGAGGGCTTCGCCGCCCGAGGCAGCTGCGATGCCGTCGCCGACCTGGCCGTTCCGGTGCCCATGTACGTGATCGCCGACCAGCTCGGCGTGCCGCGCGAGGATTTCCAGAAGTTCAAGGAATGGTCCGACGCCTGGGTGATCGGCCTGGGCATGAAGGTGCCCGACGACGTGTTGATCGACGCCGCCCACAAAGTGGTACAGATGCAGCACTACATGATCGCCCGCATGGCGGAGCGCCGCATCGAGCCGCGCGACGACATCATGAGCGACCTCGTCCAGGCCACTTACAACGGCGAGCGGCCGCTGACCGACAAGGAAGTGTTGTCCATTGTCGAGCAGATCCTGGTGGCGGGCAACGAAACCACGACCAACGGCATCGCCAACGGCCTGCAGCAGCTCGCCGAGGACCAGGACCTGCAGGCGCGGCTGCGTGCACATCAAGAACTGGTGGCCAAATTCGTCGAGGAGATCCTGCGCGTCGAATCACCGGTGCAGGGCCTGTTCCGCTATGTGACCGAGGACACGGAACTGGGCGGCGTACGCATTCCCGAGGGCTCGACGGTGATGATCCGCTATGCCGCCGGCAACCGGGACGAGGCCAAGTTCGACCGTGCCGACGAATTCGACCTGGACCGCAAGAACAATGGCGCCCACATCGCCTTCGGCTCGGGCATCCACCATTGCGTCGGCTCCCAGCTTGCCCGCGCCGAGATGCTGGTCAGCTTCCGGGCCTTCCTCGACCGGTTCAGCCGCTTCGAGCTGGCCGTGCCGGCTGCCGACATTCACTACCACCCCAGCTTCGCGCTCAGGGGACCGACCAAGCTGCCGCTACGGCTGACGCCGAAGACGGGCTGATACCGACGATTTCGTGTAACAGATGCACCAGCGTATAAAATACCCAGCCAGGAGACCATGACATGCTGACTCAAGAGCAGATTCGGGATATCCGCCAGCAGATCGACTTCGAGTTCAAGCGCAAGGCGCCGCCGGAAGGGTTCCCCAAGTTCCCCGATCTGCCCGCGGGCCGTTACAACGACCCCGAATTCTTCGAACTGGAGAACAAGCACTACTGGAGCAAGGTGTGGATGCTGGCCGGGACCCTAGACGAGATTCCCGAGCCCGGCAATTACATGCTGTGGGAAATGGCGCGCCAGCCGGTCGTGATCGTCCACGGCAAGGATGGCGAGGTCCGCTCGTTCTACAATACCTGCCGTCACCGCGGTGCGCCGGTGGTGACCGAAAAATACGGCACCGCCGAGCACGGTCTGGTCTGCGGCTATCACGGCTGGACCTACAATCACCAGGGCGAGCTGGTCGGCATGCGTGACCGCCGTGACTTCGTCGATTTCGACATGGAATGCCGGAGCCTCTATCCGGTGAAGACCGAGATGTTCGGCAAGCTGATCTTCGTGAATTTCAACGAGGATGCGCCGAGCCTGCGCGAGTATATGGGCCCGATCTACGACGAATTGCAGGAGTTCCAGTTCCAGAACCTGCGGCTGGTCGACCATTATGTGTGGGATCTCCACTGCAACTGGAAGATCGCCATGGAAGCCAACATGGAGGTCTATCACGTCAAGTCGATCCACCCGCAGACGGTGGATCCCAGCCTCGACTACCGCGGCAACGTGAACACGCTGTATCCGCATGGCCATTCGCGCATGGTCGCACCGAACCGGGTGGCCAACAGGAAGTCCGGCTACGCGCAGGCCGGCCAGGGCCTGCCGGAGATCGATACCGTCGGCGAGATCGGCCGGACCTGCACGCAGTCGTACCATATCGAGCCCAACTGGGTGTCGCCGCTGGGGCCGGTTCTGTTTCCGGTGCTGCATTTCTGGCCGGTCAACATGCGCGAAACCAAATACGAGATTCGCTGGTTCGCCGCCGACTGGGGCACCGGTCCGGTCCCGGACGTGTGGCGCCAGCAGATCGAGTATTTCAACGTGGTGATCACCGAGGACACCCAGTTCGGCGACTGGATCCAGAAGTCGGTGGACAGTCTGGCGTTCAAGGGGGTGCCGCTGTGCTACCAGGAGGCGCGCATCTACCATATGCACCAGAATATCGACAAGACCATCGGCGCGAACATGGTGCCGGCCAATTTGCGCGCCGAGCCGGTGATCGGTGACGAGTGGATCCATCCCAACGACACCAACGAGCGGCTGCGCCAGCAGCAGGCCATGGCCGCCGAATAAGGCCGGACCATCACGGCAACGGGCGGCGGCGCGATCCGCCGCCCGTTTCGCATTTTTGGGCCGGACCCCGCCGGATGGCTTTCCGGCGCCAGCCGATTTCCCCTACAGTCTGGCTCGGAGCGCTTTCAGCCAGGAAAGCTGCGACGGCACGTGCGGAGTGGTTCAGCGCAGCTGCAACCGCTCCAGTCCAAACGGGGAGACGACAATGAGCCTGATCCGCTATCCGATCGAACAATATGCCTATGTGGTCGACGACATCGAGGCGGCGTGCATGCGCTGGGTCGATCTGGTGGGGGCCGGGCCGTTCTTCCTGATGCCACACCACAAGTCGCGTGACACGGTCTATCGCGGCAAGCCGTGCGACGTCGACGTATCCTATGCCTTTGGCCAGGCCGGGCCAGCGCACATCCAGCTCATCCAGGTCCACAACGACGAGCCTTCCTGTTACGGCGACATGTTCAGGAAGGGCGAGCAGGGCTTCCACCACTTCGCCATCCTGGTGCCCGACATCGACGAGGAGAAGCGGCGGTTCGAGAAGGCGGGCTGTACGGCGGTGACCGAGCTGTTTTCGTCAGCCCGCGTTTCCTACATGGACGCCCGCCACCTGTTCGGCTGTTTCGTCGAGTTGTACCAGGACAACCCGCAGGTCCGCGCCTCGTTCAGGGAATGGAAAGACCTGCACGAGGCGTGGGATGGCAAGACGGATCCCATTCGCGTCCGGGACTGGACGCCGCCGAAGGCCTAGCCGCCGGCTCTGGCCGAACCGGACCCCTAGCCGCCCGTCTGGTTGCACCCTATGATACAGGTGGGGGCAGTTATCGACCGTGATTGAGCCAGTGCATAATAGCGAAACCAGTGAGGCGCGGGCTACCACGCGGCTGCCGGTCCGCGTCAGCTATTTCGCGCTCTCGATGCTCGTCATCACGGTCGCCGTCGCCGCCGCCTACATGCTGCTGAACATCCATATCCAGCAGGAGCGGGATGCGGCTGCAACCATCAACATGGCGGGCCGGCAGCGGATGCTGTCGCAGCAGATCGCCCTGATGGTCACGGAATTGCGGGACGGAAATGCCGCGGTGCGCGAACGGATCCTGCAGGCCGCCGATCTCATGGAACGGTCGCATCTGGCGCTGACCAAAGGCGACGGCGGGGGGGCGATGGCGGTCTTCAGCCGTCGCTCCAGCGCTACTTTTTCGAAACGCCGGATGCTGCCGACACCGAAGTCCGGACATTCATCGCGCAGGCGCGCCGGGCCGCAGACGGCCCAACGGCAGAGCTGCAGGCGGATTTCTCCAGCGCGTCCATCGCACCGCTTCTCGCGCGGCTGGACCATGGGGTCACGCTGTTCCAGGAAGAAGCCGATTCCAGCCTCGAATCGTTGAAGCGCGTTCAATGGATGCTGCTCGCGGCGTTTCTCCTGGCCTTGCTGGCGCAAACGGCGCTGGTGGTCGCGTCGCTGTTCCGGAACAATGCGCTGCTTCGGTCCCTTGGCCGCGATTTCAACAAGCGGGACGAGGAACGCGAGGCCGTCGCGCAGCATAATTTCGCCGCGTTGCTCGACGCGGTGCCGGATGCCACCTTCGTGATGCAGGCCGGCGGAGAGATCCTGCTCGCCAACGCCGAGGCCGAGCGGCTGTTCGGCTATGGCCGCGACGAGTTGGTCGGACGAAGCATCGAATCCCTGATGCCGGACGACCGGCTCGACGACTTTCGCGCGGTACGCCCGGGATTCATCGAGAAGCTTGCCAATGGTCCGTTCACGGTTGACCGGGCGCTTGTCGGCCGCGCCCGCGACGGCCGCGAGTTTGCCACGGAAGTCCGCCTCAGCCCGCTGGAGACCAGCGAAGGCCGGCTGGTGCTGGCCGGCGTTCGCGACGTTGCGGACAGGGAACTGGAACGGGAGAATCAGAGCGCACGGGACGAATATCTCCGCCTGGCCACCGAGCGTTCGGGCGTCGGCGTCTGGCACTGGAAGATCGATGATGACGACTTCCAGTGGTCGGATGCGTTCAGGCAGATCTTTGGCATCAATGCCGCGTTGACGCCGAGCAACGAAGCGTTCCGCGCGCTGATTCACCCCGACGACCTGGATCGGCTGACCGAGAGTGTCAGTGCCGCGATCCGCGACTACCAGCCCTACCAACTGGAATACCGGATTGTCCGGCCGGACGGTGCCGTGCGGAATATCGCCGCCCGCGGCAGCGCCCTGTACGACGATCAGGGCGAGGCCGTCCGGATGACCGGTCTGGTGCAGGACATTACCCGCCGCAAGGAGGATGAGGAGGCGTTGCGGGTCAGCGAAGAGAGATTCCGGCGCATTTTCGAGGAAGGGCCGATGGGGATCGCGCTGGTGGATACCTCCTCGCGCTTCGTGTCCGTCAACGAGACGCTCTGTCAGATGGTGGAATATTCCGCCGAGGAACTCTATGCATTGACGTTCAAGGATATCACCCATCCCGACGATCTGGATGCGGACGTCAATCTCGCCGAGCAGGTGTTCCGCGGCGATATCGACCATTACGACATCCAGAAGCGCTATTTCGTCAAGACCGGCGGCATTATCTGGGTCAACCTGACCGTGTCGGTGCTTCGCGACATGGCGGGCGGTGTTTCCTACGCCCTTGCCATGATCGAGAACATTACCGAGCGCAAACGGCTGGAAGAGGAACTGGAGGCGCACCGCCTGAGCATCGTGTCCTCCGCGCGGCTCTCCGCGATCGGCTCGATGGCCGGCGGCATCGCCCATGAAATCAATAATCCGGTGGCGATCATCAGCGCGTCCGCCGAAAACATCGAGGACATGGTCGAGGACGACGACATCGACGTCGAGGAACTGGCCCTGAATGCCAAACGTATCGGCGAGATGTGCGACCGGACCAGCAAGATCGTCAACAGCATGCGGCACATATCCCGCGAGGGCGAGGGCGATCTCATGCACGCCGCGTCCATTCGATCGATCGTGGACGGCACGCTGGCGCTCTGCGCCGAGCGGTACAAGCTCCACTCTATCCGCCTCGACGTCCCGGTTATCGATTCCTCGGCCATGATCGTCTGCCGCGAGGTGCAGGTATCCCAGGTGCTGCTCAATCTGCTCCAGAACGCCTTTGACGCCGTGGTGGCGGACGCACCGCATGCCTGGGTACGCCTCGACGTCGATATGCTTGAAGACACGGTCGAATTCAGGGTCGTCGACAGCGGAACGGGTATCGGCGAGGATATCAAGGCTAAGATCATGGAGCCGTTTTTCACGACGAAGCCGGTCGGACAGGGCACCGGATTGGGATTGAGCCTTTCCAGCACGATTGCCCAGCAGCATGGCGGCCGGCTTGAGGTGGGCGAGCGGGACGGACACACCTGCTTCACGCTGGTGCTGTCGCGAATGAAAGAAGGTCAGAAATCATGCAATTGAAGGGCGCGGCAATTCTGGTCGTCGATGATGAACCGGCATTGCAGAAAATTTTCGCTGACTGGGTCAGGCGCGAGGGCGCGACGGTATACTCGGCGTCGAACGGCGCGGAGGCCCTGGAGGTTGCGCAGGCGCACCACATTGATCTGGTGTTGTCCGACGTCAGAATGCCGGTAATGGATGGTATAGCGCTCGCGAAACGTCTCAAGGAAGTCGAGCGGTATACGATCAAGGTGATTTTCGTCTCGGGTTTTGCCGATCTTTCCGACCGCGAAGCGTTCGACCTGGGTGTCGAGGAGTTTCTGCACAAGCCGATCAGGCGCAAGCCCCTGATCGCCAAGCTTCAGCAGTGCCTGGCGGACCGCGAGGAACTCTGGAGCGAGCCCCATGACATTCCGGCAGAGCAGACCTTACGGCAGAAATTCCCGAGTCTTTCGGACGCCCTTGAGCGGCATATGATCGGCTTCGGGCGAGGCGGTTTCTGCATGCGGATCGACCAGCCTGTCCAGGACGACATGGAACTGAATCTGGATCTGGAGTTCGAGGCCGACGCTCATGCGCTTCGTGGCCAGGGCGTCGTGCGATGGACATCAAACGGCGAGGGACTTTGCGGAATCGAACTGTTGTATCTCGACCAGGCCGACAGGCGTTGGGTGCTGGAACTGACGCGCGAGAACTCGTCACGGTCGTTCATCCCAGCCCGCCCGGTATCGGCACAATAGCGCGCGCGGCCCTTCGCCGGCCCTCAAGCAGGAATCGGGATGGCGCGGGCGTGCCGGCCTGGCGAGCCGGGATTCGGACATGAGGCATTGTCTGCATGCGCCAACCCGGCAATATTCTGAGCAACAACAAGCCTGAGGTGGGGAATAATGGCCGAACCCAAGCGCGGGCCGCTGGACGGTGTCCGGGTGGTTGACATGTCGACGGTGCTGCTCGGGCCCTATGCCGGGCAGATCATGGGCGATCTGGGTGCCGATGTGATCCGGGTGGAATCGCCCAAGGCGGACATGACACGCTGGGCCGGCCCGTCGGCCCATCGGGGATTCTCGCCCATCTTCATGAACTGCAACCGCAACAAGCGGTCGCTGTGTCTCGACCTGAAGAAGGACGGCGCCTTCGAGGCGCTGGTCGAAATCATCCGGACCGCCGATGTGTTTCTGCACAATGTCCGGCTTGAGGCTGTCGAGCGCCTGGGTCTCGGCTATGACGCCGTCCGCGCCATCAAGCCCGACATCGTCTACGTCCATTGCGTCGGCTTCGGCAGCGAGGGCGCCTATGCGGGCCGCCCGGCCTATGATGACATCGTTCAGGCGGCCGCCGGCGCGGTCAGCCTCAACCGGCTGATCGACCCGGACGAGGAGCCGCGCTACATCGCGACGCTGGCGGCCGACAAGACCACCGGCCTGCACGCCGCCTACGCCACGCTCGCCGCCCTGTTCCACCGCGAACGTACCGGCGAGGGGCAGTTCGTCGAGGTGCCCATGCTGGAGAGCTTCACGTCGTTCCTGATGATCGAACACATGAATGGGCATACCTGGGAGCCGCCGCAGGGCGATTACGGCTATCACCGGATCATCAACATCAACCGCAAGCCGTACCGGACGAAGGACGGGTTTATCTGCATCATGCCGTATTCGACCGACCAGTGGCGCGCTGCGCTGCGGCTCGGCGGTATTCCCATTGCCGACGACGACCCGCGCCTTCAGACCATGGGCGGTCTCGCCCGGCATTTCCGCGAACTCTACGGCCTGCTGGCCGACGTCACCGGGACCCGGACCAGCGACGAATGGATGACGCTGCTGTCCGATCTGGACATACCGGTGATGCGGGTGAACCAGGTCGAGGATTTGAAGACCGAGGAGCATCTTTCGAGCGTCGACTTCTTCGAACAGCGCGAGCATCCGTCGGAAGGCATCTGGCGGTCGATGCGCCAGCCGGTAAAGTTTTCGGCGACGCCCGCCTCGGTCCGCAGGGACCCGCCCGGCCTTGGAGAGCACAACCGTGAGTTGTTGCTGGAGGCGGGCATGTCACCGGACCGGATTGCCCAACTCGAGGCGTCAGGCGCCCTGCATCATCTGGCGCCCACGGATTGAGGCGCGCGGCCTCTCGACGCCTGGGGGCCGTTCAACCCTCCCAGACCACCCGGTTCTCGTCGACGAACATGGCGCGGGTTGCGCTGCGGTCGACGAAGTTCTCGACGGTACGGTCGGCGGGGGCGCTGGCGTCCTGTTCCTGGGCGGCGCTATCGGCCCACCACAGTTCCTCGACGCCGTCGTAGAGCGGTTCGGTGCCCACATAGGCCTCGCCAACGACCGGCGACTTTACCCAACGCTGCAGGTGCTTGCCGCCGGAGAACATCGGGGCGTCGCGCTCCAGCCAGAATTCCCGGAACGCGGCGTGACTAACCCTGGGGTTCCGCTTCAGGAAGTACAGGACCTTCACCGGGCGGGCATCCCTGGCCAGCCTGGGGCCTTCGATCATCACCTTCTCGTGGACCAGCACGCCGTCCGAGCGAACTCGCATGAATGCCGGCTCGTCGATGAAGGCGCCGGTCATGTACTCGGGCATGGAGGTCAGGCGTTGCGCCGATTCCAGCGAATCGAGCCACACTTCCGGGCAACCGTCGGAGGGTGGCTGGAACCCCGGATAGGGTTTGGCGGCACGGTGATTTTGCACGTAGCGTCGCATCACCGGTACCAGCTTCACCGCGTGGTCGGCATGGGGTCCGCGCCAGTGGGCGTGGAACTGCTCCTGGGTGATATCGCCGCGTTTGTGCAGCATTCCGAAAGTCTTGATCATCGTCGTCCCCTGTGCGGGGCGCCTTCCCGGACGCCCTTCATGGGACTGTAACAGGCACCTGTGCAAGCGCAACGCCGGTTTCGCTTGGCATTCCGTCAACCTCTCGTCAAAGTTGTTGTTACCGGGGAGAAACGCGATGTCGAATTCGGATACTGCGGCGAAGCCGCGCGAGCCACTGAGCAAGAAGACGATCTTTTTTTACGGGCTCACCGACATGCCGGTGATGATGGCGCTGATACCGCTGGCCGTATTCCTGCCCAACTTCTACACCAGCGACCTGAAACTCGATCTTGTGATGGTGGCCAACGTGCTGCTCGTCACCAGGCTGCTCGACCTGCTGGTCGATCCGGTCATCGGCTGGCTGAGCGACAGGAGCCAGTCTCGCTGGGGCCGCAGGCGTCCCTGGATCCTGGCGTCCGCGCCGGTCCTCGCCATCTCGTTCTACATGCTCTTCCTGCCGCCGCCCGATGCGACCATCTGGTATCTGACCGGCTGGATCATGCTGATGTGGATCGGCTGGTCCATGCTGCTGATCCCCTATTATGCCTGGGCGGCCGAGTTGACGGAGGATTTCCACGAGCGGTCGGTCGTCACCGGCTGGCGCTCCATGGCGGGCGTCGTCGGCCAGCTCCTCGCACAGACGTTGCCGGTCTTCGCGCTGCTCGTCTTCGGTTACGGAGGCACCGGCGAAACCCTCAAGCTGGTCGGCATCATGGTGGTGGTGCTGGTGCCGGTCTGCATCCTGCTGACGGTCACCCAGGTTCCCGAAAAGCAGAATTACGTCCGCTCCGTCATGCCCCTGAGCAAGGGCATTAAGCTGATGTTCGCCAATGGTCCGTTCCTTCGGCTCGTGCTGGCTTTTCTGGTCGCTTTCACCGCGCTTTCGATCACCACGACGCTCTATCTGTTCTACATCCGGCATGTGGTCGGTGAAGAGAAAATGGGCATCTACATGCTCATGGCATTCTACATCTGCAACATGGCGGCGGTGCCGTTCTGGGTCTGGCTGTCGCGCCATGTGGGCAAGCACAAGGCATGGATCTTCAGCTTCGTGCTGATCAGCCTGGCCAATCCATTCTACATGCTGCTGGGCCCCGGAGATTTCTGGTGGATGCTGCCCATGACCATGGCCTCGGGTATTGCCGCAGGCGCATTCGCTGCGCTGCCGAATTCCATGAAGGCCGATGTCATCGACGTGGATTCGCTGCGCAGCGGCGAGGACCGGGCGGCGCTGTATTTCTCGGTCTGGTCTGTCGCGCA
The DNA here is from genome assembly GCF_039655875.1 of Emcibacter sp. SYSU 3D8. Taxonomy (NCBI): domain Bacteria; kingdom Pseudomonadati; phylum Pseudomonadota; class Alphaproteobacteria; order Emcibacterales; family Emcibacteraceae; genus Emcibacter; species Emcibacter sp. SYSU 3D8. Next base: position 1,030,239 of record NZ_JBBYXK010000002.1, read on the forward strand.
GAAGGCGGCATCGTCGTTCGCCGCCTGGCTGGCGCTGATGGGGCTGGCGTGGTTCGGTTTCGATCCGAAAGTGTTCACCAACGGGCCCGATCAGATCGAAGGCCTGAAGATCATGTTTGCGCTGGTGCCGTCGATCTTCTTCCTGGGCGCGGGCCTGGTTGCCTGGCGCTACCCGATCACCGAGAAGGTGCACGCCGATGTGCGCGCCCAACTCGAGGAACGCCGCCGGATGGTGCCGGCGGTCGCTGAATAGGGCAGTGCCGGTGATGTATTCCAGCGGCGAGGCGGTTTACCTCGCCGCGGGAGCCGTCTAGGGCACGATGCCTTCCATGGACGTGACCGTGTTGTCGACGATCATCTCGGCGCCGTTGGTGTACTTGCTTTCGTCGGACGCCAGATAGAGCACCATGTAGCCGATGTCGTCCGGCTCGCCCGGCGTGGTGCCGCGCACCGACGGCTTGTTGCGCGGGTCCTTGGCGATGGCCTCGGCCACCTGCTTGCCGACCGCCTGTGTCATGGGCGTGACGATGCCGCCCGGATGGATCGAGTTCACCCGGATCTTGTCGCCGTTCTGGGCGCAGTGGACGGCGGCCGCCTTGCTCATCAGCCGGATCGCGCCCTTGGCTGCCGCATAGGCGAACACATAGGGCACGCCGACGATGCCGGCGATGGACGACATGTTGACGATCGAGCAGGGCTCGCCGCTTTCGCGCATCAGCGGGATGGCGTGCTTCATGCCGTAGAAGGTGGCGTCGGTGCTGACCGCGTTGACCGCGCGCCACTGGTCCTCGGTGCAGGTTTCCACGGTCCCGGGAATGACGATGCCGGCATTGTTCACCAGCACATTCAGCTTGCCGTATCTGTCCTTCACATGGGCAAGGAAGGTGACCCAGTTGGCCTCCTTCGTCACATCCAGGTGGTAGTATTCGGCGCCGATCTCGGCGGCCAGCGCCTTGCCCTTCTCGTCGGCGATGTCGGCGACGATCACCTTGCCGCCTTCGCGCGCCAGCAGCCGGCAATCCGACTCGCCCAGCCCCATGGCACCGCCAGTGACGATGCAGACCTTGCCCTCAACACGTCCCGCCAAGATTTCCTCCTCGATTGCTTGCGCTTCTACTGTCCCGGATTCCGCGGATCCCAGAGCCTGCTTTCGTAGTCCTTCTCATAGGCCTTGCCGCGGGGATAGGAGATCAACTCCATCTGGAAATCCCACGGGGTGAGGAAATAGCATGACCGCGCGCCCGCCTCGGGGCCGCTGGCGATCTCGGGGCCGGGGTCGCCCCCCTTCATCACCCGCACGCCGTGCGCCTTCAGGTGGTCGACGGCGGCGTCGATGTCGTCGACATAGATGGCGATGTGGTGCCCGCCCCAGTCGGTGTTGCGGGGCATCTGCCGCTTCTGGTCGGGCGAGGCATATTCGAACAGCTCGATGTTCAGGCCGGCGCCGCCGCACAGCTGCTGCACCCGCCGGATCTCGGCGTCCGGGTGCACATTCAGCGTGCTTTCCATCCAGTCGCCCTTGTACGGGCCGTGGCGGTAAAACGGCTCGAAACCCATCACGTTGACGAAGAAGTCATAAGCCTCGTCGAAGTCGGGCACGGTCAGGCCGATATGCTCGACGCCGCGCAGTCCTGGCATTCCCTTGCGTTCGGTCATGGTCATCTCCCCGATGGACCGCCATTCAAGCCCGGAGCGGCGGCGTTTGGCAATGGGCTTTACCTGACTTCCGTCACTGCTTCGTGGCCCAGCTCGACCAGCCGCAACGTGCCGCCATCGTTCTCGACGACCGTGATCGAGCAATTGTCCGGCCGGAAAGCCACGATCCGGTCGTCGCTCAGCAGGTGGCCCGCCACCACGTTGATGGCGATAAAGTGCGACGTGAACACCGTGTCCTCGCGCACCTCGCGGATCGCCTCGATGACACCCTGGCGCCACGCCTTCAGGTCGTACCCGCCGGCGTTCTGGGCCGCCGGGTCGCTCCAGGTGCCGGCCATTACGCCGGCAAGCCATTCCTTGCGCGCCTCCAGGTCCTCGCTGGGCGATGGAATCTCGGAAATGCGCGGCTCGATCCGCGCCGCATTCTTCCACTGGGTGGTGAATGGCCTGGCGGTCTCCTGCGTTCGGCGCATGGGGCTGGAGATCACGGGCAGCGCGCCCAGATGCTCCAGCCTGGCGGCGGCTTCACTGGCCTGCTCCCAGCCCAACTCGCTCAGGCCCGGATCCATGTCCTGGTCCCAGCCGCCGGTGGCCTGGCCGTGACGGATCAGATAAAGGCGGACTGGCTTGCTCATGGATTCATCCCTGGAAATACGCGGCGTCCGCGAAGGCGAACAACTCGCTGTTGAAACGCTCGGCCGCCTCGAGGAACGGCGCATGGCCGATGCCCTCATAGACCGAAAGCCGGGCCTGCGGAAAGGAGTCGGCGAGGTGACGGCCGGAAGCGAGCGGCATCAGCCTGTCCGCATCGCCATGCGGCACCAGCACGGGAAGATGCGCGTCGCGTGCCACGGCCGTGTTGTCCGCCGCCCGGCGCAGCATGTTGAAGCGAACCACCGGCGGCACCACCGCGGTATAGCCAAGGCATTCGTAATGCAGCGATTCCGGCAGCGGCTCGGCGGTCAGGTTGCGCGTGAATGCCTCCAGTGCCGGTATGTTCTTCTCCGGCTTGCTCGACACCAGCCTGGGAAATATCGCGGCGATCTCGGGCGCCAGGAAGCGGACCGAGTTCTCGCCGCCCAGCCACAGGCTGGTGCCGGCCATCACCAGGCCGAACAGGCGCCCGGTGCCGAACTTGCGCAGATAGTCGGCGATCACGTAGCCGCCATAGGACCAGCCGGCGAGTACGGCCTTCTCGATGCCCAGTTCGTCGAGCACGGCGGCGACGTCGTCGGCCCAGCGCGCGGAGTCAAGATAGGCTTCGGGCGCCTCCGGCTTGTTCGAGCGGCCGTGGCCGCGCAGGTCGAAGGCGATCAGCCGGAACGCCGCGCACAAATCTTCGTCGGCGAACTGCCGCTGCCACGACAGGCTGTTCTGAAGGAACCCGTGGATCAGCACCACGACCGGCAATTGGCCTCCGGTATCCCGGTAGAACAGGTGGGTGCCATCCTCACTGGTGACCATTCCCGTTTTCATGACGCGGCTTTCTCCCTCGGGGTCATTTGTATGGCGGTGCGGCGAACCCGTCCACTGTGTTGCGTCCGCCATCCGCCCACCCCATAATCGCCACTCTCGCGTCCGAGGAGAACTGCATGTCAAAGCTCGCGGCGGCCGGCCCCAATGCCGACCAGATCGAATTCTGGAATGGCGAAGGCGGAGAGAAATTCGTTCGCTACCAGAATGCGCTCGACCTCATGCTCAAGCCATTCGGCGACGAGGCGATCCGCCGTGCCGGCGTCAAGTCGGGCGAGGCCGTGCTGGATATCGGCTGCGGCTGCGGCGACACCTCCATCGACCTGGCCATGGCGGTCGGCGTCACCGGCGAGGTGGTCGGCGTCGATATTTCCGAGCCCATGCTGGCGCGCGCCGAATACATGGCCGCCCAGAGCGAACTGACAAATGTGTTCTTCGAACAGGCCGACGTGGAAGCCGGGCCGATGCATGCCGACAGCTTCGACCTGGCGTTCTCGCGCTTCGGCGTGATGTTCTTCCGTCATCCGGTGACGGCGTTCAGCAATGTCCACACGGCGCTGCGCAAAGGCGGAAGGCTCGCCTTCGCCTGCTGGCAGGCGCTGCCGCGCAACCAGTGGGTCTCGATCCAGATGCAGGCGGTGCTTCCGCTGGTGCCGCCGCCGCCGCCCATGGGCCCGGAGGATCCCGGTCCGTTCTCGTTCGCGGACCAGGAACGGGTGCGCGGCATCCTGTCGGCGGCAGGCTTCACCGATATTGCCGTCGAGCCGTTCGATACCGAGGTGGTGCTGGGCGGCATGCAGGTGCTCGACGACGCCGTCGACTTCAGCATGGAACTGGGCCCTGCGGCCTCGCTGCTGAAGGATGCGCCGTCCGACGTCCGCGACCAGGCGCGCGCCACGGTGCGTGCCGCTCTCGAATCCCATCAGACCAAGCGCGGCGTGATGCTGGCGGCCGGCGCGTGGATCGTCACCGCAACCAAGAAGTGATGACCTGAAACGTCTTCGCTACTGCGGCGGTGTCGCCGCAGGCGGCTGAGCCGTGTCCGCGGCACTCTCGGCAGCGGGCGGCGCCTCGATTGCCGACGGCTGGGTCTCGGGCAGGTCGAAGCCGGGCACCAATTCGTGCAATGTGGTCGGCGGCGTATCGCGCTGGCCCGAGAACCGGGTGGTGGTGTGCGGCGCCAGGGCGCGCACGGGGGCATCGAAAGTCCATCGGTCGATGGGGGCGCCCGACCTGTCCAGCATGCTGAAGGCCAGCGGCGGCACCATTTGCTCGTGATCGGCTGGATTGACGATCAGGCCCTTGACCATCAGCCGCCGGATGCCGTCGATCTCCTCGATGGAGGATTCCACTTCCTCGAAGGTCAGGGTCAGCGGCGGCGGCGTCAGCGCTTCCGTCGCCGGGGCCGCGACGTCGGCGGCGGCCGGTGGCGCGGGCTGGGGCGCCGACATCAGCTGGATGCCGGTCATGTCCTGCACCTCCTGCCTGAAAAACACCAAGGCGGCCAGCGCCAGGGCAACCAGCACGATGACCGCGATGGCCCATTTGCGGCCCGCGCCGTTGCCGGCCTGCTCGACGGAAGCCTGCCGGTGAAACTGGGCGAAACTGTCAGGCGGCAGGTTGCTGGCGGTCTCGGCGGGTGTGACCGGTGCTGCGCTCTCGGCAGGGGGTGCGGCCGGCGCGAGCTCGTCGATGGGCGGCACCTGGGGCGGAGCCGGCTCGGCGGGCGCCGCCGGCGACCAGGCCGGCGGGGGCGGCGGCGGCGTCTCCTCGCCAGAAGCGGGCATCGGCGGAGTGGGCTCCTCGGGAGCCTGGTACCAGGCGGTTCCGCATTTCGCACATCGCACTTTCTGGCCGCCAGGCTTGATCTTGTCCTGAGGCAGCGAATAGCGCGTCGAGCAGTGGGGGCACGTGATGATCATGGGAGGCGTTGCGACCTGACGAACGGTTGTATAGTGAGAGAGGTGTGGCTCGCCGGCGTCCTGAATAGCCTGGGGTGTTTCGGCATAAGCTGTGCCACCCCGTCTACTTTGCTGAGACAGTCCAAAGCCGATGCGTTAGGGTGTCATGCATGATCCGCTTTGACAACGTTGGAATGCGCTACGGTTCAGGCGATGAGGTCCTGCGCGACATCACCTTCGAGCTCCAGCGTGGTTCGTTTCACTTCCTGACCGGCCGCAGCGGTGCGGGAAAATCATCGCTGCTCAAGCTGATGTATCTGTCCGAACGCCCGTCCCGCGGTCTGATCTCGATGATGGGCGTTGACATCGTCACCGCCAGGCGCAAGGCGCTGCCACGGCTGCGCCGCAACATCGGCGTGGTGTTTCAGGACTACCGCCTGCTCGATCATCTGACGGCCTACGACAATGTGGCGCTGCCGCTGCGCATCAGTGGCGCGAGCCGGGCCGAGATCCGCGATTATGTGGAGGAACTGCTGGTCTGGGTCGGACTGAAGGAGCGCATGACGGCGCGGCCGTCGACCCTGTCGGGCGGCGAGAAGCAGCGGGTCGCCATTGCACGCGCGGTGATCAACCGCCCGACGGTGCTGCTCGCCGACGAGCCGACCGGCAATGTGGACGACGAGATGGCCGCGCGCCTGCTGCGTCTCTTCATCGAACTCAACCGGCTCGGCACCACCACGGTCATCGCCACCCACGACATGGGGCTTGTCGACAGTATCGAAGTGCCGAGGCTTCATCTGGAGGCCGGACAACTGGTACAACTGGCGCCCGGCGTCGATCCGCCGAACGACCTGCAGAATGCCCTCCGCCTGCCTGAGGAATTTCCTCAGGCGGTCGGCTTCGCCCGCGACTGAACCGTCTTCACGACCCATATCATGCTGCGACAGATACGATTCCTGCCATCCGAGAACATCCACGGGCGTCTGCTGCCCTGGGTGATCGCCGTCATGGTGTTTCTCGCCGGCCTCGCCATGCTGGTGGCGCTCGGCCTGCAGATGACCGCGAACACCTGGCACCAGGGGCTGGCGCAGAGCCTGACCGTGCAGGTGATCAATCCGGACAAGGCCGAACGTGACACCGAAGTGGCCGCGGCGCTGGCGGCGCTGCGCGCGACGCCGGGGGTCGCTTCGGCGGTGGCCGAGACCGGCGACCAGGTCGCCGCGTTGCTCGAGCCCTGGCTTGGCAAGGGCAACGTCGGACCCGACTTGCCGATTCCGGCGCTGATCGACGTCAGGCTGGCGGATGGGCCGCCGGTGGATGTGGCCGCGCTTGGCGCCGCACTCGTCAAGGTGGCGCCCAGCGCGCGGGTCGACGCGCACGAGCGCTGGCTGGCCGACCTGCTGGTGCTGATGCGCATCGTGCAATGGGTTGGCGGCATGATTGTCGGCCTGGTCGGGCTGGCAACGGTCGCCATCATCATCTTCGCCACCCGGGCCGGCCTGGCGACCCACCGGGAGACCGTCGAGATCGTCCACATGATGGGGGCCAAGGACAGCACCATCGCCGGCGCGTTCCAGTGGCGCTTCCTCTGGGTGGGAATCAAGGGCGCCGTTATCGGCCTGATCGCGCTGGGAGCTGGCATGGGCGTGGTGCACCTGATCAACCAGCGGCTGGAGGGGGCGCTGTTGCCTCAACTGGTGCCGCCGCCCGAAGTGCTGGTCAGCCTGCTCGTCCTGCCGCTTGTCGCCGGCCTGCTCACCATGCTGACGGCCCGGTTCGCGGTCATGCGCGCGCTGGCCGACATGAACTGATCATGCGCAGATTCGTCGTTTTCGTGCTGCTTGCCGCCGCCGGTTGGCTGATTGGATTTGCCGCGTTCGTCAGCAGTATTCCGGACAAACCGCCCGTCAATCTGCGGGAGACCGATGGCATCGTCGTCCTGACCGGCGCGGGATCCCGGCTCAACCAGGCCATCGCGCTGCTGGCGGCGGGACACAGTGGCCGGCTGCTGATCTCGGGCGTCGACGCCCGGACCAACGACCCTGACCTGAAAAAAAGCCTGGATCTCAAGAGCCAGACCGATTCCGAACTTTTCGATTGCTGCATCGACGTGGGCCGGGAGGCGCTCGATACGGTCGGCAACGCCCAGGAAATCGCCGCCTGGGCAGGCAAGCACGGCTACCGGTCGCTGCGGGTGGTGACGTCGGATTTCCACATCAGGCGGAGCCTGCTCGAGATCAGGCGCGTTGCACCCGACCTTGTTCTGGTGCCGCATCCGGTGTTCAGCGAGCGGATTCGGCCAGGTCTGTGGTGGCGCGACCTCGCTTCCGCCCGTATCCTGTCCCGCGAGTTCAACAAACTCCTGGTGGTGTGGTTCAAGGTCAACGTTTACGACCGGATCGCCGGGGCACCGGCGGCCGCATGACCATATTCCGATCCCTCCTGTTCAACCTGCTGCTCTGGATCTGGACGGCCATCGCCGTGATCGGCTTCGTGCCGTTGCTGCTGGGCCCGGCACGCTGGGCGGTCAAGGCGCAGAGCGGGTGGTCGACGGGCGCCGAGTGGCTGATCCGCCATGTGGTCGGTATCACGTGGCGCGAGCGCGACCGTGAGAACCTGCCGGAGGGTCCGGTGATCGTGGCCTGCAAGCATCAGTCGGTCTACGAGACCATCGTGATGCAGATGCGCCTGCGCGATCCGGCGATCGTCATGAAGCGCGAATTGCTCAACATCCCGCTCTATGGCTGGTACAGCCGCCGCATGGGGATGATCCCGATCGATCGCAACGCCTCTTCGTCGGCCATGCGCCAGATGTTGCGAGCCGCCGAGGCGGCGGTGGCGCAGGGCCGGCCGATCCTGATCTTTCCCGAAGGCACCCGCGCGGCGCCGGGGGCGCCGGCCCACTATCATCCGGGTGTCGCCGGGCTTTACCGGCACCTCAAGGTTCCGGTGGTGCCCGTGGCGCTCAACTCGGGACTCTTCTGGGGGCGCAACACGGTGCACAAGCACGCCGGCACCGTAACCTTGCAATATCTGCCGGTGATCGAGCCGGGGCTCGACCGCCGCGCCTTCATGGCCGAGATGGAGGAGCGCATCGAAACCGCGACCGCCGCGCTGCTCGAGGAATCCGGATTCTGTGGATAAGTGCATGAACGGCCCGGTGAATCGCGGGGATAAGTCCACAGGCCGTTGAATTCTCGGCGTTTCCGGCAGCCGCCCGTCATGGAAACATAACAGGAACGAAGGTTGCCGCGCGGGCCTTTCCGGCCTATCATCCTTGCCCCAACCGATGGACGGCAGATGAGCGCGACAGCACCGATCTCGACCCAGATCTGGGATATGAAGTACCGGCTGAAGAGTCCGGACGGCACACCCATCGACAAGTCGGTCGACGACACCTGGCGCCGGATCGCCAGGGCACTTGCCGAGCCCGAGGCGCCGGAGCGACGCGCGCACTGGGAAGCGCGCTTCCACGAGGCGCTTGAGGGGTTCAAGTTTTTGCCCGCCGGCCGCATCGTCGCCGGCGCAGGCAGCGCGCGCGATGTCACCCTGTTCAACTGCTTCGTCATGGGCACCATTCCCGATGACATGAGCGGCATCTTCGACAATCTGCGCGAAGCCGCGCTGACCATGCAGAAGGGCGGCGGCATCGGCTACGATTTCTCGACCTTGCGGCCCAAGGGCGCGCGGGTGAAGGGCGTGGGCGCCGATGCCTCCGGTCCGCTGCCGTTCATGGATGTCTGGGACGCCATGTGCCGCACGATCATGAGCGCCGGCCACCGGCGCGGCGCCATGATGGCGACCATGCGGTGCGATCACCCGGATATCGAGGCGTTCATCGGGGCCAAGCAGGACCCGGGCCGCCTGCGCATGTTCAACATGTCGGTGCTGGTGACCGACGCTTTCATCGAGGCGGTGAAGACCGACGGCACCTGGGACCTGGTGTTCGGCGGTACCGTCTACCGCACCATGGCCGCGCGCGAACTCTGGGATTCGATCATGCGCGCCACCTATGCCTATGCCGAGCCGGGCGTGATTTTCATCGACCGCATCAACCAGCGCAACAACCTGCATTATTGCGAAACCATCGCGGCCACCAATCCGTGCGGCGAGCAGCCGCTGCCGCCCTACGGCGCGTGCCTGCTCGGTTCCGTCAACCTGGCAGCGCTGGTGAAGGAGCCGTTCACGCCCGAAGCCTGCGTCGATCTCGGCGAACTCGACACGCTGGTGACGACCGCCGTGCGGATGATGGACAACGTCGTCGACACCTCGCGCTTTCCGCTCGAGCAGCAGGCGCTCGAGGCGGCGGCCAAGCGGCGCATCGGGCTGGGCGTCACCGGTCTTGCCGATGCGCTGATCATGTGCCGGGCGCGGTATGGCTCGGCGGCGGCGGTGGAATTGACCGGGGTCTGGATGCGCCGGATCCAGCGGGCCGCCTATCTGGCGTCGGTGGAACTGGCGGCGGAAAAGGGCGCGTTCCCGCTGTTCGACGCCGAACCCTATCTGGCCGGCGCCAGCGTGTCCGAACTGGACGAGGACGTGAAGGCGGCAATCCGCAAGCACGGTATCCGCAATGCACTGCTCACCTCGGTCGCGCCCACCGGCACCATCTCGCTGTTCGCCGATAACGTGTCGTCGGGACTGGAGCCGGTGTTCAGCTTCAACTACACCCGCAAGGTGCTGATGCCCGACGGCTCCCGCAAGGAGGAGACGGTCAGCGACTATGCCTACCGGCAATATCTCCGCCAGTTCGGCGACAAGGCGCAGCTGCCCGATTATTTCGTGACCGCCCAGACCCTGACGCCGGACGACCACGTGCGCATGCAGGCGGCGGTGCAGAAATATGTCGACAGCTCGATCTCGAAAACCATCAACTGCCCCGAGGACATCTCGTTCGAGGACTTCAAGGACATCTATCTGAAGGCATGGGACCTGGGGTGCAAGGGCTGCACCACCTATCGGCCCAACGACATCACCGGCTCGGTGCTGGCGACCGCCAAGGAGGATGCGGACGAGCCGCAATTGCCGCTCGATTCCCCCGCGCCGCGCCATGCCGACGAATACGAGGCGGGTGGCGTCGTCTACATGACCCGGCCGCTCGACCGGCCCGAGGCGCTGCCTGGCAAGACCTACAAGATCAAGTGGCCCGACAGCGACCACGCCATGTACATCACCCTCAACGACGTGATCCAGGACGGCAGGCGCCGGCCCTTCGAGATCTTCATCAACTCGAAGAACATGGAGCACTACGCCTGGACGCTGGGTCTCACGCGCATGATCAGCGCCGTGTTCCGGCGCGGCGGCGACGTGTCGTTCGTGGTCGAGGAACTGAAGGCGGTGTTCGATCCGCGCGGCGGCCACTGGGTGAAAGGCCACTACGTGCCGTCACTGCTTGCCGCCATCGGCGAGGTGATCGAGGCGCACCTCGTGGATATCGGCTTCATCAAGAAGGAACAGGACTTCAGCACCGAGGCCGAGCGCATGAAGCTCGCCGTCGGCGACAACGAGGAACGGCCGCACATGCGGTCGTGCCCCAAATGCGGCGCGCCGACCCTCATTCGCCAGGAAGGCTGCGATACCTGCATCTCCTGCGGCTATTCCAAGTGCGGCTAGGCTGAAGGCGCGCCCAGCAGCCGCCATACCCGGTGCAGCGGACCGTCGCTGATACCCATCTCGTCCAGATGGGCAACCGTGCTTGCCAGATAGTCGATATTGACGCCCGATACGCCCCGCGCGCCGTCGATCTGGCGGGCCTGTTCCTCAAGCGACAGCTTGCCGGCATATTGCGGGTGGCCGCGGTCCACCACATAGGCGCGCGCCGCGACCATGCGGCCGGGCAGGCGCACCACATGCCGAACCGGCCGGTAGACGGCGGTTACCATCTCGCGCTCGTCGAGATAGTCCACCACCGCCCCGGCGTTTTCCGGGGCAATCCGGTAGGCCCGGCCCAGGCACGAGCCGCCCCGGTCCAGCCCAAGCACGAGGCCGGGCTGCTGCCGGGTTCCCCGGTGATGCCAGGAATAGACGCAGAACGAGCGGTGAAAACCGTGGAGCCTGGCCGGCTGCGCCTCGAGATAGTCGAAGCCGGGCCGCCACATCAGCGAGCCATAGCCGAATACCCAAAGATTGTCCTGTTCCGCCATGGTCTCCTGTTGCGCTCGAGAGGCCGCTATCCTACGAAGTTGAAGAGGCAAACGGAAAGCACTGCCATGATCAACAGATATCTGGCTCTGTTCTGCGGCCTGGGCATCCTGGTCGGCGGCTATACCATCTGGTGGCAGAACGAGGCAGACCATCTGAAAACGGCGTTCCCACAGGCGCTGGCCAAGTCGCTTCCGCCCGGCGCGGCGCTGCGGCAGAGGTCGGCCGGCGTGGGCGGTTACCCGTTCCGGTTCAACGTCCAGCTTGCCGACGTGAAGGTGACCTGGGGTACGGACTGGGCATCGACGCCGGCCGTGACGGGCATCTTCCAGCCCTTTGCCGGCGATCACCTGATCCTGCATCTGGACGCGCCGGTCGACTTCGGCATCGAGGGCGCCACGGGCCGCATCAATGCCGAGCGGGCGCTGGCGAGTCTGGTGGGCTATGAGAGCGGGCAGTATCAACTCGACCTCGATGCCATGAATGTCACGCTGGAGCAGCCCGCCGTGGCGCGGCTCCATGCGGCACGCATGCAGCTGCATGTGCGGCGCGAAGTCATCGGCCCGCCCGCCGAGCATGCCGTTGCCGTTTCGGCCAGGGGCATCACCCCGAAGGAAGCCGCCACCGGCCGGCTGGCCGGGCTCGTTGCCCGGTACGGCGAGGCCCAGCAGGACGGGACCGTAAACCTGAATATCGACGAGAAGGGCGATCTGGCGCATGCCGGCGGCAAGACGCTTTCGCCCGATGAGGCGGAAGCGCTGCAGCAGGCGTTCTAGGGCGGTTCGCTTGTCGGTCCGGGATAGAAAGCGAGTACGCCCATGATTGCGGGATCCTGCCAGTGCGGTGCCGTCAAATTCCAGGTGCGCGGTCCGTTGGACGGCTTTTTCCTTTGTCATTGCAGGCGATGCCGGAAAGACACCGGGTCAGCGCACGCGGCCAATCTGTTTTCATCCACCGCCACCCTTGCGTGGCTGGCGGGGCAGGCCCATGTCAAAGCCTACCGGGTTCCCGGCACCCGTCACGAGAAAAGCTTCTGCACGGAATGCGGCGCAGCCCTTCCCCGGGTCCAGACGGAAAGTGCCTTGCTGGTCGTTCCCGCCGGAAGCCTCGATAGCGACATCGACCTCCGACCGGACGCGCACATTTTCTGGGCCAGCCGGGCCGCATGGGATGCTGGTCTGGAAGACGTCCCCGCGTTCGACGGCGTGCCCGCGCGTTCGAACGCCAAAGGCTAGCGGATACCCCGCGCGCGGTTCAGCAAGGCCACCTGCGCCTCGCCCGAATCCTCATCACCGTCCTCGTCCGGGTAGGTGGCGAGCGCCTCGTAAATGGCGCCCGAATGCGCCAGGTGGCTGCGGAACAGGGTAAACCGCGCGACATTCCAGGGCTGCGACCAGAGCTGGTCGTGGGCGGCGAGGAAGCGGTCCACACGGCCGCTCGGCCCCTTGAAGCGCGCCAGCGTGACATGCGGCATGAACTTGCGCTGCTCGGCGGGCAGGCCGATTCGGACCATGGCCGTGTCGATTTTTTGCGCCAGATGCGCCAGCGGCGCTTCCGGGCCGACGCCGGCCCACAACATGCGTGGTTTGCGGATGTCGCCGAAAAGTCCCGTACCCTGCAGCGACACCTGGAACGGCGCGAAATTAATGGCGCGCAGGGCGCTGTCGATGTCCTCGGCCCTGGCCTCGTCCACCTCGCCGATGAACCGCAGGGTCAGGTGAAGCTGGTCGTCGGTTTGCCAGCGGGCGCCATTAACACCGCCCATCAGGCCGATCAGGCGCGACCGGACTTCCGGAGGCAATGGCAGAGCGACGAACAGGCGCAACATGGCATCTACCGTAACGTCTCCGCATGCCGGGCCGGCATGCGATTAGCGAATCTCTTCGATGCCGCCACTACTTGGCGCCAGACACAGTGCGGCCGGCGGGCCGCGTCTCAAGGAGATTATGAACCATCGGGACGATGCGTGTCACGATCACATCGATGCCTTCGGCCGTCGGGTGCAGGCCGTCGGGCAGGTTCAGCGCCTTGTTCCCGGCAACCCCGTCGAGGAAAAACGGATAAAGCGGCGCATCATATTTCGCGGCCAGCGCCGGATAGATCGCGTCGAATTGATTCACGAAGGTTGCGCCCATGTTGGGCGCCGCCTTCATGCCGGCGATCAGCACCGGCACGCCGTCCCTGCTGAAGCGGTCCATGATGGCGGTCAGCGCCCTCGTGGTAATGGCCGGATCGACCCCGCGCAGCATGTCGTTGGCGCCCAGCTCGAGGATCACCAGGTCGGGCTTGCCCGGCACGCCGGCCAGCGCCCAGTCGAGCCTGCTGGCGCCCCCGCTGGCCGTGTCGCCGGAAACACCGGCGTTGTGCACCGTCACCTTCACGCCCCTGGCCTTGAGGGCGGCTTCCAGTTTCGATGGGAAGGACTGGCCCGGTTCCAGGCCGTAGCCGGCGGTCAGGCTGTCGCCCAGCACCAACACCTGAAGTGTGCCGTCAGGCGCGGCGGCGTGGCCGGCAAGGGGGATGCAGAGTACGAGCAGCAGGGCGCAAAGTTTGACAACCAGCCGCTCCATCCCATATCGGTGACTCCTGTCCGGCTGCATGCGTGTTCCAATGATCCGCCTCGACGATATTCATCTAACACTTAATAGCCGCGCCGGACCCGTCAACATCCTGCGCGGAATCGATCTCGATATTGCGGCCGGCGAGGCGGCCGGCATGGTCGGTCCGTCCGGCTCGGGAAAGTCCACGCTGATGAGCGTGATGGCGGGACTGGAAAAGCCCACCAGCGGCCGCGTCGCCATCGACGGCCAGGACATCACCGGCATGGATGAGGACGCGCTGGCCCGGTTCCGGCGGGGACGTGTCGGCATTGTCTTCCAGTCCTTTCACCTGATCCCGACCATGACGGCGCTGGAGAATGTGGCGGTGCCGCTGGAGCTGATGGGAGACCGGGATGCCTTCGACCGCGCCGCCCGGGAACTGGACATTGTCGGCCTGAGCGCGCGCACCGAGCATTATCCGGGACAGCTTTCGGGGGGCGAACAGCAGCGGGTGGCTCTGGCGCGCGCGCTGGCGCCGCAGCCCGGCCTGCTGCTGGCCGACGAGCCCACCGGCAACCTGGATGCGGGGACCGGCGCCGCGATCATCGAGCTGATGTTCGCGCTGCAGGCGGAACGCGGCACCACGCTGGTGCTGATCACCCACGACGCGGGTCTCGCCGAGCGCTGCGACCGCCAGATCAGGCTGCGTGACGGCCGTATCGACGACGAGCCGCAGATGGCTCTTGCCGGGGCCGCGGTCTGATGCCGCTGGCCCTGCGCCTCGCGCTGCGCGAATTGCGGGGCGGCCTGCGGGGTTTCGGCATTTTTCTGCTGTGCATCGTGCTGGGTGTCGCGGCCATCGCCGCAGTTGGCGGCGTGCGCGGCGCGGTGCTCGAAGGCATCGGCGAGCATGGCCGGCCGCTGCTCGGCGGCGACATCGAATTGCGCATGACCAGCGAGCCCATGCCCGGGGCCGCGCTCGATTACGTCACCAGCCTGTATCCCGTCAGCCGCACCACCACGCTGCGCTCCATGGCCGCCGCCGATCTCGACCGGCGGGCAACCATCGAACTCAAGGCGGTCGACGGAGCCTATCCGCTTTACGGAACCGCCGTGCTGGCGCCGTCCATGCCGCTGGCCGATGCGCTGGCGTATCGCGGCGGACATTGGGGCGTCACCGTCGAGCAGGCCGTTCTCGACAAGACGCACACGCAGGTTGGCGACCTGTTGCGGATCGGCGACATCGACTACCGCATCAGCGCCGTTACCGTTACCGAACCCGACAAGGCCGGTGACGGCTTTACGCTGGGCGCGCGTGTTCTCGTCTCCGATGCCAGCCTGGTGCCGGCCGGCCTGATCCAGCAGGGCAGTATCGTGCGCTACCAGTACCGGTTGAAGCTGCCGCCGGGTGCCGATCTCGAAGCCGCCAAGCGCGACCTGACCGAGCGTTTCCCCGATGCCGGCTGGCGCATGCGCGACCGGCAGAACGGCGCCGACAGCATCAAGCGCTTCCTCGAACGGCTGGGCGTGTTTCTGTCGCTTTCCGGGCTCACCGCGCTGCTGGTTGGCGGCGTCGGCGTCGCCAACGCCACCGCCGGCTATCTGGCCACCAAGCGCGAGGCGGTCGCGACCCTCAAGAGCCTGGGCGCGGGTGGCGGTCTGGTGTTCCGGATCTATCTCTGGCAGGTGATGCTGCTGGCGCTGGCCGGTATCGCCGCGGGCCTTGTGCTGGGGGCGGCGATCCCGTTCGCGGTCATCGCCTGGCTGCGCGACATGCTGCCGGTGCCCGCGCGCCCCGGCGTCTATGCCGAACCGCTGCTGCTTGCGGCAGGCTATGGCCTGCTGACCGTGCTGGCTTTCGCCGCATGGCCGCTGGGCAGGGCGCGCGACGTGCCCGCCGCCGGTCTGTTCCGGCAGATCGTTGCACCGGTGTCCGGCCGGCCACGTTGGCGTTACGTGGCGCTCAGCGGCGCGGCGCTGACGGCGCTCGCCGCTCTTGCGCTGCTGTTTTCCGATGAGCGCCGGTTCACCGGCTGGTTCCTGCTGGGCTCGGCGGCCAGTTTCCTGGTGCTGTGGCTGGCGGGGCTGGCCCTGATGCGCATCGCCGCTTACCTGCCGCGTCCGGCGAGCAGGGTCTGGCGCATGGCGCTCGCCAATCTGCACCGGCCCGGCGCCGCTACGCCCAATGTGGTGCTGTCGCTGGGACTGGGATTGACGCTGCTCGTAACCGTCGCGCAGATCAGCGCCAATCTGTCGGCCCAGATCAGGGACGGCGTGCCCGCCGATGCGCCGTCCTACTATTTCATCGACATCCAGCCCGACCAGATTGACGGATTCGAGACGCTGGTGCGCGGTCTTCCCGGCGTGGCCGCGGTCGACCGGGCGCCCATGCTGCGGGCCTCGATCACCGAGGTGAACGGTGTCCGCGCCGAGGAGGCCAAGGTGACGGCCGATGCCCAGTGGGCGCTGCGCGGCGACCGGGGCCTCACCTATACCGCGTCCCTGCCGGCGCAGAACACGATCGTCGCCGGCGACTGGTGGCCGGCCGATTATGCCGGACCGCCGCAGATCTCGTTCGATGCGAAGCTGGCCGAGGGCATGAGCCTGGCGGTCGGCGATACGCTGACCTTCAACGTCATGGGCCGGCCCATCACCGCCAGCATCGCCAATCTGCGCGAAATCGACTGGTCGGGCATGGGCATGAACTTTTCCGTGATCTTCGCGCCCGGCACGCTCGAGCACGCACCGCATACCTATCTCGCAACGGTGCGGGTCGACCAGGAACATGAAGCGGGAGTCGACAGGGCGGTGGGCCGCGAGCACCCCAACGTCACCTCGGTGCGGGTCCGTGACGTGCTGGCCACCGTCAACACGCTGCTGAAGCAGATCAACCAGGCTGTCTCGGGCGCCGCGTTCGCGGCGCTGATCGCCGGTGTTGCCGTCCTCGCCGGCGCCATGGCCGCCGGTTACAACGAACGGGTGCGGGACGCGGTGATCCTCAAGGTGCTCGGCGCGCGCCGCGCCGATATCGCCCGGGTCTATCTGGTCGAATACGCGCTGATGGGACTGATCACCGCACTGATCGCCATGGCGCTCGGCACCCTGGCGGCGTGGCTGGTGATCACCCGGATCATGGAGGCCAATTGGAGCCTGCACCCGGAGATTCTGGTGGCGACCGCCGCAGCGGGACTGGCGGTTACCGTGACCTTCGGCTTCCTTGGCACCTGGCGCGCCCTTGGCGAGCGGCCGGCGCCGCATCTTCGGGTAGATTAACAGAAGTTTTCCAAACGCTTTACCTTGAAACCTGAGGTCCACCCCTCGATATTAGGAACCATTGGTTTGAGCCGTGTGCGTGGCTCGTTTCATCAAGGAGTCTGTCAGCAATGGCACAAGACTACAGAGCGCCTGCCAGCGTGGGTACGGGGACTGCCGCCGACATCGATCGCGGCCTCCGCGCACACATGCTGCATGTCTACAATTACATGGCATCGGGCGTGCTGCTTACCGGCATCGTCGCCCTGGTCGTGTCCAGCATGGCCGTGACCGATGCGGGTCAGCTTTCCGCCTTCGGGCAGGCCATCTATCTGTCGCCGCTGAAGTGGGTGGTGATCCTGTCGCCGCTTGCGCTGGTGATGGTGATGAGCTTCGGCTTGAACAAGCTCAGCCTGTTCGCGCTACAGGCATCGTACTGGGTCTATGCCGGACTGATGGGCCTGTCCCTCAGCAGCATCTTCCTGATGTACACCGGGGAAAGCATCGCCAAGGTGTTCTTCATCACCGCCGGCATGTTCGGTGCGCTCAGCCTGTACGGCTACACCACGAAGCGGGATCTGGGCCCGGTCGGCAAGTTCATGTTCATGGGCCTGATCGGCATCATCATCGCCAGCGTCGTGAATATCTTCATGGCCTCGACCATGATGTCGTTCGTGATTTCGGTGATCGGCGTGCTCGTTTTCGCCGGCCTGACGGCCTACGACACCCAGAAGATCAAGGAACTCTACTACGCCGGCTACGGCAAGGAGCAGACCGCCAAGCTGTCGGTCATGGGTGCCCTGAGCCTGTATCTGGACTTCATCAACCTGTTCATGATGCTGCTGCGGCTGTTCGGCAGCTCGCGCGACTAGGCGTCACGTTCAAGGAAACTCGAAACGCCCGGCCCAGTGCCGGGCGTTTTTCGTTGGGGGCGTGGCGCGGTTCAGTCGACCACGTTGAGGCGCTTGCGCTCGAAGAAGCGCAGCACGGTCTCCAGTTCATGGCCGCGCTTCAGGATCTGGTTGCCTGGCGCCAGGATCGCCCAGGCGCCCTGGCGCTTGGCCCATTTGGGGCATTTGACGATCCTGTAAAGGGCGACTTCGCTCGATCGCCGGAATACCGAGAACACGGCCCGTTCGGCGCCGTCGGCCATCGCGTAATCCCGCCATTCCCCGTCGGCGACCATCTGCCCGTAAACCCGCAGGATCTGATTGAGCTCGCGCCGGTTGAAGAAGATGCTTGGCGGTGTCGCCCGGTATTCGGCGAGGCTGGTCACGTTTTGCATAGAGCAATTAAGCCGCCTCGTTCACGGGAATGTAAACACGGAATCTGCCTGCCGCCTGCCATGGAAAAGCGATGAAAACACCTCTCATTCGCCGGAGAGAGAACCAATTCGCGCCACAATCAAAAGCGACTATCTGGTTGTTGGCCTCGTCGCCCGGTCGTGTCAGTCGGATCTGTAGCCCCCAAGCCCATTCCGACCGAGACGGCCGGGCATTCTCATGTTTCGGGCTCCTGTGCCCCGAGGGCCACCGGTGCGGCGCTCATGCGCAGTGGGATTGGGTCAATCCATCGCAACCTTGCCGCGCCACCGTCCAAATCCCGCCACATTTTACAGCAATAAGGTCATTGTTGGCCTCGTCGCCCGGTCGCTGTGAGATGAATCTGTAGCCCCCAAGCCCATTTCATCTCATGCGGCCGGGCACATCATTTTCGGGCCGGCGCAATCCCTCCAAATCATCCCTCGACGGCGAATGCACCTTGATGCGCCGTGCGGCTGTTCCTATGTAGCCGTTCGCCAAACAGGGAGTCGCCGATGACGCAACAAGCCGCCGCCGAAACACATGAGTTCCAGGCCGAAGTCGCCCGCCTGCTCAACATGATGGTCCGCTCGGTCTATTCGGAGACCGAGATATTTCTGCGCGAGTTGATCTCCAACGCCTCGGATGCCTGTGACCGGTTGCGCTATGAGGCGCAGACCAATCCGGCGGCCATGGAAGGCGACACCGCGCTGCGGATATCCGTGACCGTCGACAAGGCAGCGCGGACGCTGACCATCGCCGATAACGGCATTGGCATGAACCACGACGACCTGATCGCCAATCTGGGCACCATTGCGCGTTCGGGAACGGCCGCCTTCATGGAAAAGCTCAGCGGCGATTCCAAAAAGGACGTATCGCTGATCGGACAGTTCGGCGTCGGCTTCTATTCGGCCTTCATGGTTGCCGACCAGGTCGAGGTGACCAGCCGCAAGGTGGGGGACGAGCAGGCCTGGAAGTGGTCGTCGGACGGCGAAGGCAGCTACACCATCGCGCCGGCCGAGCAGGCCGAGCGCGGCACGAGCATCGCGCTGCACGTCCGCCCGGATGAGGACGAGTATCTCGACGCCCACCGGCTGCGGCACATCATCACCACCTATTCGGACCACATCGCCTTTCCGATCCACCTGTCCGAGGTGAAAGACGGCGAGACGACCGAGGAGGAATCGGTCAACAAGGGCTCGGCGCTTTGGACCCGGCCCAAGGCCGAGGTGACGGACGAGCAATATACCGCGTTTTACCGCCATGCCGGCCATGCCTTCGACGAGCCGGCGCTGACGCTGCATTACCGGGCCGAAGGCACCATCGACTATACCGCCCTGTTGTTCGTGCCCACCGAACGGCCCATGGACCTGTTCGATCCGGCGCGCAAGCCGCGGGTGAAACTGTATGTGAAGCGCGTCTTCATCACCGACGACACGGACGACCTGATCCCCGGCTGGCTGCGGTTCCTGCGCGGCGTGGTCGATTCCGAGGATCTGCCGCTGAATGTCAGCCGCGAAATGCTGCAGAACAATCCGGTCGTCGCCCGCATGCGCAAGGCCGTGACCGGACGGGTGGTCAGCGCGCTGGAGGCCAAGGCAAAGGATGATCCCGAAGGCTTCGTGAAGATCTGGGAGAACTTCGGCGCGGTGATCAAGGAAGGCCTCTACGAGGACGGCGAGCGCCGCGCGGCGCTGCTGAAGATCGCTCGTTTCCGGTCGACCCATGGCGACAGCTGGACCAGCCTCGAGGATTATCTGGGCCGGGTGAAGGAAGGCCAGGAGGCGATCTATTATGTCACCGCGGCCGATATCGAGGCCGCCAGGCGCAGCCCGCACCTGGAGGGCTTTGCCGCGCGCGGTGTCGAGGTGCTGCTGCTGACCGACCCGGTCGACGATTTCTGGCTGTCCATGGTGCACGAGCACGAGGGCAAGCCGTTCCGCTCGGTGACCCGCGGCGGCGCCGACCTGTCGAAGCTGGGCGAGGCCCAGGGCGAAGACAAGCCCGACGACAGCAGGTTCACCACCCTGGTCGTGGCGCTGAAGGAGGCGCTGGGCGAGGCGGTGAAGGACGTGCGCACCACGGACCGGCTGACCGGCAGTGCCGTGTGTCTGGTGGCCGACGATGGCGACATGGACCTGAACCTGCAACGGCTGCTGAAAATGCATAACCAGCTGGGGACCGAATCACCGCGCATCCTGGAGATCAATCCCGACCATCCGCTGGTCGCCGCCATGGCCGCCCGGGCCGACCAGCCGGGCGCGCTTGACGCGCTGAAGGACCCGGCGCTGCTGCTGCTCGATCAGGCCCGGATACTGGAAGGCGAGCTGCCGTCCGATCCGGCGGCGTTTGCCCGGAGGATGGCGGACCTGATGGCGAAGGGCCTGAACTAGCCCTTGCCGTGCGTGCCGGGCCACACCGCGCCCGGTACGCATCCACCTGAGCCACCCATGATCGTCATGCCTGCATAGCCGGTAAGGGGTACCTTATCGCCGCGGTTTTGGTATTGTGTCGGCGGCTAACGCTCCTACGCGATTTTCCGGATATCATCGGCGACAGAGCGGCTGGTGCGGGAGAACGACAGGTTTCCCGCGTCCGCGCGTGATGGCGTGGTGTGTTTCCGACGCAAATTCTGATCCGAGGTTAACGGCGCATGATGTCTAAGGTCCTGAACAACCCGTTCCTGCAGAATTTCATCGGCAATACGCCGGTCTGGTACAAGGCCGCCATCGTCGGATTCCTGGTTGCCAACCCGATCCTGCTTGCGCTGTTCGGGCCCGTGTTCACGGGCTGGGTTCTGGTGGCCGAGTTCATCTTCACCTTGGCAATGGCCCTCAAGTGCTACCCGCTGCAGCCCGGCGGCCTGCTGGCGATCGAGGCCGTATTTCTGGGCATGACATCGCCGGAGGCGGTCTATCACGAGGTGCAGGGCGCGTTGCCCGTGATCCTGCTGCTGATGTTCATGGTCGCGGGCATCTACTTCATGAAGGACCTGCTGCTCTTCATCTTCACCAAGCTGCTGCTGCGCGTGCGCAACAAGATGGCGGTTTCGCTGCTGTTCTCGCTGGCCGGCGCGGTGCTGTCGGCCTTCCTCGATGCGCTGACTGTCACGGCCGTGGTGATTGCGATCGGCACCGGCTTCTATGCCATCTATCACCGCGTTGCGTCGGGCAAGGGGATCGACCAGATCCACGACCACACGCATGACCGCGACGTCCATGAGCTCCACCGCAGCGACCTGGATCAGTTTCGCGCGTTCCTTCGAGGCCTGCTGATGCATGCGGCCGTGGGCACCGCGCTGGGCGGGGTGTGCACGCTTGTCGGCGAGCCCCAGAACATCCTCATCGCCGAACGCACCAGCTGGGATTTCGTCGAATTCTTCTTTCGCATGGTGCCTGTCACCATGCCTGTCCTCGCTGTCGGATTGCTGACCTGCGCGCTGCTCGAGAAGACGAAGCTGTTCGGCTATGGCGCCACGCTGCCCACGATCGTGCGCGACAACCTGCTGGAATTCGACCGGCGCGAGAGCGAGAAGCGCACCGACCGCGACAGAATGGCGTTGGTCGTCCAGGCGCTCGCCGGCGTCTGGCTTACGGTGGCGCTGATGTTCCATCTGGCCGAGGTTGGCCTGATCGGCTTGTCGGTGATCGTGCTCACGACAGCGTTCATGGGAGTCATCGACGAACACCGGATCGGCCACGCCTTCGAGGAAGCGCTGCCGTTCACCGCGCTGCTGGTGGTGTTCTTCGCCGTGGTGGCGGTCATCGACGAGCAACAGCTGTTCACGCCCGTGATCCACGCGGTGCTCCAGCTCGACGGCGCGGCGCAGGTCGCGAGCTTCTATCTGGCCAACGGCGTGCTGTCGGCGATCAGCGACAATGTGTTCGTCGCGACGATCTACATCAACCAGGTGGCCGAAGCCTGGCGCCTGGGCGAGATTCCCCGCGACCAGTTCGATCTGCTGGCGGTCGCCATCAACACCGGCACGAATATTCCCAGCGTGGCGACTCCCAACGGGCAGGCCGCGTTTCTGTTCCTGCTGACGTCGGCGCTCGCCCCGCTGATCCGGCTTTCCTACATGCGGATGGTGGTCATGGCGCTGCCCTACACCATCACCATGACCCTGACCGGGCTGGCGATGGTGTACTACGTCCTCGTTCCCGCCACCGACATCCTGTACGACCTGGGCCTGATCAACCACCACGTCCCCACTATTGAAGCACCGGCGGCGCCGCACTGAGCGATCAGGCGGCCGGCCGCCGGGTCCCGGCGGCGAGCAGCACATAGCCCAGAACCGCCGAGGCCAGCGAGCCGATGATGATGCCCAGCCGCGTCATCGCGACGGTGTCGCCCGAATCGAACGACAGCCCGCCGATGAACAGGCTCATGGTGAAGCCGATGCCGCACAGCACGCTGGCCGCATACAGGATGGTCTTCGTGCCGCCTTCCGGCATGGGCGCCCAACCGAAGCGAAGCGCCAGCAGGGTGATGCCGAAAATGCCGGCCTGCTTGCCGAGGAACAGGCCCAGCGCGATGCCCAGCGGCAGGGGCTGAAGCAGGTCGCCCGGCGCCATGTCGAGTACGAACACGCCGGCATTGGCAAAGGCAAACAGCGGCAAGATCAGATAGGCGACCCAGGGGTGCAGGCGGTGTTCGAGCCGCTGCAGCGGACTCACCGTGCGGTCCTTGTGGTCGTACATGGGAATGGTCAAGGCGAGCGCCACGCCGGCCAGCGTCGCATGGACGCCGGACTTCAGCACCAGAACCCACAGCACCAGCCCCAGCAGGACATAGGGGATCAGGTTGGTGATACGCAGGCGGTTCAGCACCACCAGTCCGCCCAGAGCGGCGAAGGCGCCCAGCAGCATGGGCACGGACAGGTCGTGGGTGTAGAACACGGCGATGATGACGATTGCCGCCAGGTCGTCGATGATGGCCAGGGTGGTGACGAACACCTTCACGCCCAGCGGCACCCGCGTGCCAAGCAGGGCCATCACGCCCAGGGTAAAGGCAATGTCGGTTGCCGTCGGGATCGCCCAGCCCTGCATGGCCAGGTCATCGCCCCAGTTCATGGACACGAAGACCAGAGCAGGGATCGCAAGGCCGCCGATGGCGGCGATGCCTGGCAGGATGATCTGGCGAAAATCCGACAGCACGCCCTCAATGGTCTCGCGTTTCAACTCGAGACCGATCAGCAGGAAGAACAGCACCATCAGGCCGTCATTGATCCAGTGGACCACCGACTTGTCGAGCCACGGCGCCGGCGCCACGCGTGTCTGCAGCAAGCCATCATAGACAGGCGACAGCGGTGAATTCGCCGCGATCATGGCGATCGCCGCCGCGAAAACCAGAATGATGCCTGCGGCGGCCTCGAGCTTCAGAAACCTGGTGATGAATTCCATGCGATCCTCTGTAGTTTAAAGGAAACCTAGGGATCGGGGCGGCCGGGGCAAGCAAAACCGGAGCGCTACAGGACGGATGTTTAGTTTTCCTGAGGCATTACATTCCCGCCTGTGCGCTCTAAGTGAAGACGTGTCGCATCAGCGCCGTCCTGGCACGGGACATTCATGCCCGTCGGGCCCAAAATTTGATTCAGCAATCATGGTGAAGTTTCGGCGATGGTCCCTCGCCGCTTGTGGGCGGGGTGTCGTCCGTGAGCGCCGCGCCGGCGCTTCCCGAAGCAGCATCTGAAATCGTCCTCCTCTTCGTAGAGTCGCACAATGGCCCTGAGTTTTCCCAATTCCAGCCGATTTCACGATCCCGCCCGGCACTGCGTGCGGTTTCTGGGCCACGACGACATGCGGGAGGTCTCGTTCGGCGTGAGCGAGGACGCGCTGGCGCGCATCGCGCCGCGCAACCAGCGCGGCGAAGAGGGCTATCTCGATGCCTTCGACTTCAATCGCGAGCAGATCCATCTGGTCGCGGTCAGGCTGTACCGTCGGGGAAGCAAGGTCTGGTACACGCTCAATGTGTCGGACTTCTAGAAGTCCGAGAGTGCCGGCGGCGATGATTTATACGTTGATGTGGACAGGGCCAGACCGGGTGGCCATGCAGACAGACCGTCTGTCAGCAGAGGAAGCTGTGCGGTACGCCCGCAGCGTGGGCGCGCCCGGAACCGACATCAGGATCCGGGTCGATGGCCAAACGCTCACCTTCGATGAATTGCTGCGCGTTGTCCTGGTGTCGCGCAGGGCGTGATCAGACGGCTGACGGCCGTGAATCGGCGGGGAAGGCCTAACTGTTCTTCAGGTTGTTGCGCGTTCGCAGCAGCGTATTCAATCGTGCGGAGTGATCGTTTCTCAACGGATCGCTGATCTTCAGCTTCGAAATGGCGTCACGCTCCAGCTGTATTGACTCGCCGAGTTCCTGAATCTCGCGGTGGCGGTTCCAGTCTTCGTTCATGACGGTGCTCCATTTGTGGGTAGAAGGCGTGCGGTCTGGATGTCCGGGAAGATCTGGGAAAGGACCGCGCGGCGGCCCTCTCCCATTCCTCGGTGCGGCGGGGCTTAGAAGCCCATGCCGCCCATGTCGGGCATGCCGCCGCCCATGCCGCCGCCACCGGCGCCTTGCGGCTCCGGACGGGTAGCGACCATCGCTTCGGTGGTGATCAGCAGGGACGCGATGGACGCGGCGCCCTGCAGGGCGGTGCGGACAACCTTGGTCGGGTCGATGATGCCGGCCTTGACCATGTCCACATAGGTCTCGGTCTGCGCATCGAAGCCGAAGTTGGTGTCGGTGCTCTCGAGCAGCTTGCCGGCAACCACGGCGCCGTCAGCGCCGGAATTCTCGGCGATCTGGCGGACGGGAGCCTGCAGGGCACGGCGGATGATATCCACGCCCACACGCTGGTCGTCATTGGCGAACTTGATGTCGCTGAGGGCGCGGGTGGCGTACAGCAGGGCGGTACCGCCGCCCGGCAGGATGCCTTCC
>NZ_JBBYXK010000004.1:300000-419006 GCF_039655875.1 Emcibacter sp. SYSU 3D8
CTTGCCGACGGGGGTACACTTACGTGATCAAGTCCGAACTTATCCAGCGGCTGGCTGAAGACAATCCACATTTGTATCAGCGTGCCGTGGAGCGAATCGTATCTACGATCTTCGACGAGATCACCGGCGCCCTGGCGCGGGGCGATCGCGTGGAGCTTCGGGGTTTCGGCGCGTTTTCCGTGAAATACAGACCCTCTCGCCTGGGGCGCAACCCGCGCACCGGCGACGCGGTCGATGTGTCCGCCAAGGCCGTGCCGTTCTTCAAGACCGGCAAGGAACTGCGTGAGCGGTTAAACGAGAAGTAGCCGCTGTTCCAGCCCTCTCATCCGAACTAGGCTGACGGCATGAGTCGGTTTCGCCTGATCGTCACCCTGCCGCTGCTTCTCATCGTCGTGCTGTTCGCGGTGGTGAACCGCACCGCCGTGCCCGTCAATTTCTGGCCATTTCCATACGCTGTCGATCTGCCGCTGTCGGCGGTGGCGTTCGGCGGGTTTTTCCTGGGCGCGCTGAGCGGCGGGCTTGCAGTGTGGCTGGGCGGCATGCGAAAACGCCGCCGCGAGCGCCAGCAGGTGGCCGCGGCGGCCAAGGTCGCCGACATCGATGATCCGATGCCGAGGTTGTAATGACACACGCGAACAAGGTTTTCGTTCCGCTCGACACGCCTTCGCTCGACGTGGCCCTGGACTGGGCCGCCCGTCTCAAGGGTATCGTCGGCGGCCTGAAGCTCGGTCTGGAATTCTTCGGCGCACAGGGACCCGAGGGACTTCGCCGGGTAGCCGCGACCGGCATGCCGATATTCCTCGACCTGAAATTCCATGACATTCCGAACACGGTGGCCGGTGCGGTTGCGTCGGTGACGCCGCTGGCGCCGTTCATGATGACCATCCATGCAGGCGGCGGCCAGGCCATGATGCGCGCCGCGGTGGACGCCGCAGGCGAGACCGCGGCGAAGGCCGGCGTGCCGCGGCCCAAATTGCTGGGCGTCACCGTGCTGACCAGCCTGGACGACAGCGACCTTCATGCGGCCGGTGTCGCCGGAAGCGTCGAGCACCAGGTGGTGCGCCTGGCCCGACTGGCGCAGGACAGCGGTCTGGACGGTGTGGTGTGCTCGCCGAAGGAGATTGTCCCGATCCGCCATGCCTGCGGCCCGGACCTGATCCTGCTGGTGCCGGGCATCCGCCCCGCCGGGAGCGCGAGTGGCGACCAGAAGCGGGTGATGACGCCGCGTGAGGCTGCCGACGCGGGCGCCACCTACCTGGTGATCGGGCGTCCGATCATCGCGGCGGCCGATCCACGGTTGGCGGCGCAGTCCATCGCGGAGTCGCTCGACACCGCCGTCGCCGGTTGATCCGGCCACGCGCCGTCCTATCTGTGGCTGAACCATCGGATCCGGACATGACTGTCGACGTCAAGATATGCGGCCTTAGCACTGCCGACGGCCTGCGGGCTGCCATCGATGCCGGCGCGGGCTATGTGGGCTTCGTGTTCTATCCGCGGTCACCCCGCGCCGTGAGCGCGCAAGAGGCCGGCGCGTTGGCGCTGATCGTGCCGCAGGGCGTGCGCAAGGTCGGTCTGTTCGTCGATCCGACCGACGAGGCGCTGGCAGAGGTTCTGCGCGCCGTGCCGCTGGATATCATCCAGCTGCAGGGAGCGGAAACGCCGGACCGTGTCGCCGAAATCCGCGCCAGCACCGGCAAGCCTGTCTTCAAGGCCGTCGCCATAGCGGGGCCGGATGATGTGGCACGGGCGCATTCCTATGAGGATACGGCGGATTTCTTGCTGTTCGATGCGAAACCACCTAAAGCTATGCCCCTCGCGCTGCCGGGCGGCAACGGGCTCTCCTTCGACTGGAAGCTGATCGCCGGGGAAACCTGGAAGCGGGGCTGGATTCTTGCCGGCGGCCTGACGGCCGACAACGTGGCCGATGCCGTGGAACAGAGCGGCGCCAGGTTCGTCGATGTCTCGTCCGGCGTCGAGGACAGGCCGGGAGTCAAGAACCCGGCGAAGATCGAGGCGTTTATCAAGGCGGCACGGAACGCAACATCATGAACAAACCCGAACGGCCCAATTCCTATCGCAGCCTTCCCGATGCGGACGGCCATTTCGGCTTGTTCGGCGGCCGCTACGTGGCCGAGACGCTGATGCCGCTGATCCTGGACCTGGACAACGCCTACCGCGACGCCAAGGCCGATCCGGCGTTCAAGGCGCGCATGGACGACCTGATGAAGAACTTCGTCGGCCGTCCCAGCCCGCTGTATTTCGCCGAGCGGCTGACCGAGCATTTCGGCGGTGCGAAAATCTACCTGAAGCGCGAGGAGCTGAATCACACCGGCGCGCACAAGATCAACAATTGCATCGGCCAGATCCTGCTCGCCCAGCGCATGGGCAAGAAGCGGATCATTGCCGAGACCGGCGCCGGCCAGCACGGCGTGGCGACGGCCACGGTAGCGGCGCGCTTTGGCCTGGAATGCGTGATCTTCATGGGCGAGACCGATATTATGCGGCAAAAGCCCAACGTGTTCCGCATGAACCTGCTGGGCGCGCAGGTCGTTCCGGTCACCTCGGGAGCCCGGACCCTGAAGGACGCCATGAACGAGGCGCTGCGCGACTGGGTGACCAATGTGGACTCGACCTATTATCTGATCGGTACGGTTGCCGGTCCGCATCCCTATCCGGAACTGGTGCGCGATTTCCAGTCGGTGATCGGTCATGAAACCCGCGAGCAGATGCTGGCGGCCGAGGGCCGTTTGCCGGACACCCTGATCGCCTGCGTCGGCGGCGGCTCCAACGCCATCGGCCTGTTCCATCCGTTCCTCGACGACGACAGCGTCGCCATGACGGCTGTCGAGGCGGCGGGCCATGGTATCGAGACCGGCCAGCACGCGGCCTCGATATCGGCGGGCAGTCTCGGTGTGCTGCACGGCAACCGCACCTATTTGCTGCAGGACGACGACGGTCAGATCACCGAGGCCCATTCCATCTCGGCAGGCCTGGATTATCCCGGCGTCGGGCCCGAGCATGGCTGGCTCAACGATGTGGGCCGCGTGGAGTACGTCTCGGCGACAGACGATGAGGCGCTCGAGGCATTCCAGCTCTGCTGCCAGCTCGAGGGCATCATTCCGGCGCTGGAATCGTCCCATGCGCTCGCTCATGTGGCCAGGGTCGCGCCAAACCTGCCCAGCGATCACTTAATCGTTGTCAATCTCAGCGGACGCGGCGACAAGGATATCTTCACCGTCGCCGAGGCCCTGGGAGCGAAGATCTGACCATGACGCCAGGCCGCATTGAACGCCGTTTCGCCGACCTGCGCGCCGAAGGCCGCGCCGCCTTCGTGTCGTTCATCACGGCGGGCGATCCCAATCTCGAACAGTCCGAGGCGATTCTCGCCGGTCTGCCGGGGGCGGGTGTCGACATCATCGAACTGGGCATGCCGTTCACCGATCCCATGGCCGATGGCCCGGCAATCCAGGCGGCCGGCCTGCGCGCCCTCGCGGCGGGCCACACCCTGCGCAAGACGCTGGGCATGGTCGAGCGTTTCCGCAAGACCGACAACGACACGCCCATCGTGCTTATGGGCTACTACAACCCGATCTACAAATACGGCGTCGAGGCGTTCCTCGCCGATGCGGTCAAGGCGGGAGTCGACGGGCTGATCATCGTCGACCTGCCGGCCGAGGAAGACGCTGAACTGTGTGAGCCGGCCGTCAGGGCGGGCGTGCGCTTCATCCGGCTGCTGACTCCGACCACCGACGACAAGCGGCTCGAGCGGGTCATCGCCAATTGCAGCGGCTTCCTCTACTACGTCTCCGTCACCGGCATCACCGGCGCCGCCAAGGGCGCGCTGGATGCGGTCGGCAGGGCGCGCAAACGGTTTGCCGCCAAGAGCGACCTTCCCGTGGTTGTCGGTTTCGGCATCAGGACCGCCGACGCGGTTGCCGAAATCGCCTCGGTCGCCGATGGCGCCGTTGTCGGCTCGGCGATCATTGACAGGATTGCGAAGAATCTGGGCCCCAGCGGCATGCTGAGCGATTCCGGCATCCATGACGTACTTGCCTTTGTCGGTGGCCTGGCGTCGGGCGTGCACCGGGCGAAGCATCCGGTTGCTGCGGGAGATGCACGTTGAACTGGCTGAAGAAGGGGCGCGCCAAGCTCAGCACCATCTTCCGGCGCGAGCGCCCGGGCTCCGAGGAGGTCAAGTGGGACACCTGCGTCAATTGCGGCCAGATGATCTATCACAAGGAAATGGTCGCGGCGCAATATGTCTGCCCCCATTGCGGCCATCACCACAAGCTGCCGGCGAAGGACCGCTTCGCCGCCCTGTTCGACGGCAGCTCCTATGATCCCATCGCCGTGCCGAAACAGGCCGACGACCCGCTGAAGTTCCGCGACAAGAAGAAGTACATCGACCGGATCAAGGCGTCCCGCGCCGAAACCGGCGAGCAGGACGCGGTCACCGTCGCCGAGGGCAAGATCGGCGGCATCCCCGCCGTCGTCGCCATCCAGAGCTTTGCCTTCATGGGCGGCTCGCTGGGCATCGCGGCGGGTGACGCGTTTGTCGCCGGCGCATTGCGGGCGGTGAACGAGCAATCCGCATTCGTGATGATCACCTCGTCCGGCGGCGCGCGCATGCAGGAAGGCATCCTGTCGCTGATGCAGATGCCGCGAACCACTGTCGCCGTGCAGATGCTGCGCGAGGCGCGCCTGCCCTATATCGTGGTGCTGACCGATCCGACCACCGGCGGCGTCACGGCGTCCTATGCCATGCTGGGCGACATCCAGATTTCCGAACCGGGCGCACTGATCGGCTTTGCCGGACCGCGGGTGATCGAAAGCACGGTGCGCGAGCAGTTGCCCAAGGGCTTCCAGCGCGCGGAATACCTGCTTGAGCACGGCATGATCGACATGATCGTGCACCGCCACGAGCTGCCGGCGAAACTGGCCGCTGTGCTGCGCCTGCTGATGGGCGGCCGGCGCGACGACAAGCAACTCGCGCTGCCGTCGCCGCCCAGGACCAGACGCGGAGCTGCCGCCAATTGAGCAGCGATACGCTTCTCGCCCGGCTGCACACGTTCCATCCCAAGCTCATCGACCTGTCGCTCGGCCGCACCGAACGGTTGCTGGCCGCGCTCGGTAGCCCGCACCTCAAGCTGCCGCCCGTGCTTCACGTGGCAGGCACCAACGGCAAGGGCTCCACGGTGGCGCATCTGCGGGCGATGCTGGAGGCGGGCGGCAAGCGGGTGCAGACCTACACCTCGCCCCATCTGGTGCGCTTCCACGAACGCATCCGGCTGTCCGGCGGCCTGATTTCCGAGGCGCGTCTGGTCGACATCCTGACCCGCTGCGAAGCCGTTAACGCCGGCCAGCCCATCACCTTCTTCGAGATCACCACGGTCGCGGGATTCCTCGCTTTCGCCGAGGACGAGGCGGATTATTGTATCGTCGAGGTTGGCCTGGGCGGTCGCTACGACTCCACCAACGTGCTGGAGCGCAAGCTGGCCACCCTGATCACGCCGATCGGCCTCGATCATCAGAATTTCCTCGGTGACAGCCTCGCCGGCATCGCCGGCGAGAAGGCCGGCATCATCCGGCCCGGCACGCCCGCATTCTCGGCCGCCCAAGCACCCGAGGCGCTGGCGGTTATCGAGGCCGAGGCGGCGGGCGCGGACGCGCCGCTGAAGGTCGCGGGCAGGGACTGGAAGGCTGCCGCCGATGGCGATGGCTGGACGTTTGCCGATGCGGCGGGGGAACTGCGCCTGCCCGTGCCGGCGCTTGCCGGCGCGCACCAGATCGGCAATGCGGCCCTGGCGCTGGCGGCGTTGCGGTCGCTGGGCATCGCGCCGTCGCAGGACAGGATCGAGGCCGCGCTGAAGACGGTGACATGGCCGGCCCGGCTCCAGCCGATCATCCGCGGTCCACTGCTCGACCTGCTGGCGACCGGCACGCGCCTGTGGCTCGACGGCGGCCACAACCCGCATGCTGCGGAGGCGCTGGCGCAGGCGTTGGCGGGGCGCAAGCTGGACCTGGTCGTCGGCATGCTGGAAGGCAAGGACGCCGCCGAATATCTGCGGCTGATGGCGCCGGTCACCGCGTCGGTGAAGACGGTGCCCATCGACGGCGAGGCCTGCCACGATCCGGAGAATCTGGCGGAGCTGGCTCGGCGCGTCGGGCTGAAGGCGCAAGCCTTTCCGGAGGTCCAATCCGCGCTGTCGGCGTGCAGCGCCGACGAGGTGCTGATCTGTGGATCGCTCTACTTGGCAGGGCAGGTGCTGAACGCCTCGGGGATGATCCCCGAGTAACCAAAGCTATCAACCCAACCCTCCGGGACACAACACCTTCGCCGGGATGACGGCTGAGGGTGGGGAAAAAGCCCCTATTTCCCCAGATATTTGTCCAGCGTGTTGTGGAGGTGGCGCAGGCGGGATTCCATGTAGTTGGAATAGGTGATCGCGCCTTTTGCCGTGGCGTGGTTGCCCTCGTTCTGCCAGCGCATGATCTGGGTATCCTGGTCGAACAACAGGCCAAAGCCCGGGTCCATGCCGGGCACGTCGCGGTAGGATTCGTGCTCCTGCACATAGGTCACCGGCGCAGGATCGGGGCGGGTCTCGCCCTTGGGCACCGGGCGCATGAACAGGATGTCGAACAGGCAGCGGTCCGGATCGTTCCCCAGCGGCCGATACTGGTAGAGGATGCGCAGCGAGATTCCGGTGAAGATGAACAGATTGGGGAACAGGCTGTACTTGATGGAATCGAGTACCTCCGAGTTCGACATGCCCGACAGGTCGATGCCGAACCGGGTCAGATAGGCATCGCGCATCTGCTTCGCCATCACCTCGCGGGCGGTGCTGCCGTCCGGCACCTTCGGCTTTTCGCCGTCGACCAGCGAGCGATCGCCCATCAGCATGCCGTCGAGCACCTGCTGCTCGGTCATCTCGACGCCGCCGCGGCTGGTCTTGACGCCGAGCGCGACCAGGTCGCGGCTGACATGATCGCCGAAGATGTCGTGTTGCTGCTGGGCCGCGCTCCCGGACAGCTGCGGATGCACCATCGGGCCGTGATAGCCCTCGATGAACGCCTCCTGCGCCGCCTTCCAGTTGCAGGCAAGCTCCTTGCGGGCATGCACGCTCACATACCAGTCGGTGAAGTCCCAGTTTCCGCAGTGCTCCGGCAGGACTTCCAGATAATCGAGCAGCGGCGGCGCTTCCCGGTCCATGTTGATGAACACCAGGCTGTTCCACACATCCACCTGGACCTCGGGCAACCGGTTCTTCTCGTAGTCCAGATGCGGGAACTCCCAAGCGCAGGGCACCTCGTTCAGGGTGCCGTCCAGGTTCCAGGTCCAGCCGTGATAGGGGCATTGCAGGCTGGCCGAATAGCCTGACGAGCCCGAAGGCTTCAGCTTGGTGCCGCGGTGCAGGCAGGAATTGTGATAGCCCTTCAGGCCGCCGTCCTCCTGGCGCACGATGACGATGGAATGGCGGCCCAGATCGTAGACATAGTAATCGCCGGCCTCGGGCAGATGCTCGTCGCGGCAGGCATATTGCCACACCTTGCGCCACATCTTCTTCATCTCGAGATCGAAGAAGTCCTGCGAGGTGAACCGCTCGAGCGGAATGTCCTCGCTGGTCTGGGGCACGCCGGCCTCCAGCTTCAGCACCGGCGGCGCGTCGCCGTCCCTGGCGATGATTTCCTGGTAAAATGGACCCATGACACTGGCGGCCTTGGGTTGCCTGGACTCGATGTTCATCGCGCACTCCCCTGCAACGGCGGGAGAAAGCATAACATCCGTTATCCAACGGCGGCAATCCACCGGGTTGGTCAAATGAACAAAAATCGCGCGGCTATCGGCTGTCCAGATAGTCCCGCAAGCGGTCGCGGTAGTGCGAGACGAAATCTTCGCGGGCGAGCAGCTCGTCGATATGCACCAGTGCCCATTGCTGGCCTTCGTCGCCGAAGACAACGGCATCCACATGGCCCTGGGTCATGGTGCCGACGAAGAAGTGGGCGGACAAGCCGGTGAAGTCGGCCGAAGGATAGATCCGGTGCCAGCCAATCGCGTCGGCCGGCACGCGGATGCCGAATTCCTCCTCCAGCTCCCGCAGCGCGCATTCGACCGCCGTCTCATCGCCTTCGCGGCCGCCACCGGGCAGGTCCCACATGCCGGCATAGCGCAGGCCGGGAAAATCGTCGCGCTGATAGACCAGCACGTGGTCACCCAGGAAAAGCGCGATCTTGGCGCCGCTGAAGTCGTCCATTCCCCAACCTGCCCCAAAGAAATCCCCCGAACGAAAAAGGGCGCCCGCAGGCGCCCTTTCGAACCGCTATGCGGACACGGGTCAGATCGACTCGTTGATCCACTGAACGATCTTGCTCTTGGGCTGGGCGCCGACCTTGGTGGCGCGCAACTCGCCGTCCTTGAACAGCATCAGCGTGGGAATGCCGCGCACGCCATAGCTGGTCGGCGACACGGGATTCTCGTCGATGTTGAGCTTGGCGATGGTCAGCGTGCCGCCCATCTCCTCGGCGATTTCGTCGAGCGCGGGGGCGATCTGCTTGCAGGGACCGCACCACTCGGCCCAATAGTCGACAACCACGATTCCCGACGCGTCGAGAACGTCGGCCTGGAAGCTGTCGTCGGTAATCTTCTTGGTGGCCATGGGGATATTCCTTGATCACGGGATGTGCTTGGCCACCAAAAGTAGGGACGGTGACCCGGTTGGTCAAGGGCAGGTCAGACCGCCGGCGTAACTTGGCCATGAGGATCGAGCAGCCGGTCGGGCAGGGTCATCAGCGACGGCCCGTCAGTCCACAGCAGCGCACAGCGCACCGGCCGGTCCGGATAGATGCGGCGCATCAGGTCGCGGTAGGCGGCCAGCTGCCTCAGATAGAGCGGCGGCACGTCCTCGGCGCGCACCGGCGGCGGCCGGTTGGTCTTGTAATCGACAATCACCACCTCGGTCTCCGTGACCGCCAGCCGGTCGATCTGGCCGCTGATGGCGATTGTGCCCAGCAGGCCGGTGACGGGCACTTCGGCGGCGCTGCCGGGGCCGAACAAGGCGGCGCAGGCCGGATCCTCGAGCACCGCCATGACCTCATCGGTCCAGCGCAGCACAGCGGTTTCAGGAATGCCGTGGCCGGGCTGGCGCAGGAACCGCAGCGCCGCGCCGTGCCACTGGCCGGGCGGCATGTCGGGCAGCCATTGCAGCAGCCGGTGGAGCAGGGTGCCGCGCAGGAACCGCTCCCGGTCGGTCGCGTCCATGGGGCTGCGCACCGGCATCTCCGGCAGCGACGGCCGCGACGGCGCCAGCGGGCGGACGGGCGCGGGCTCGGGCGGCGGCGGCGAGGTGAGCCAGTCCGGCGGTGTCAGTGCCAGTTCGGCGACGGCGGCCTTTTTGTCGGGCTCGACCTTGCCCGCGCCCATGCGGAAGCGGCGCACCGCATTGCCGTCGAAATCCTCGGCCGCCTCGGCCTCCAGCCGGTCGAAGGCGTCGGCAACCAGATTGTACCAGCAATTGGCCGACCGGCCGCGCTGGGTTTCGTAGCCGCAGACATAAAGCCGGTCGCCGGCGCGGGTCAGCGCCACATAGAGCTGGCGGTTGTATTCCTCGTCGCGCTTGCGCTTGACCGCGTCCCTGGCGTCGGCGATGGCGCCGACGGCGTTATCCTTGTTCATCGGCCAGGCGAGGACAGGCTTTCCGCCCGGGTCGTCCAGCCAGTAGATGTCGCGGCCTTCATTGGGAATGCCGCAGGTGTCGGGCAGGAACACGATGGGCGCCTGCAGGCCCTTGGCGCCGTGTACCGTCATCACCCGCACTTCGCCCTTGCCCTGCTCCAACTCGCGCTTCACCTCGGTCTCGGCGGCCTCGACCCAGTGGATGAAGCCCTGCAGCGACGGTGGATGGCTACGCTCGTAGTCGAGGGCCAAGGCCAGGAACTCATCGAGCGGATCGAGCGCGTCGGGTCCGAGTCTCTCGAGCATGGCGCGCCGCCTGCCGGTGTCGAGCACCTGGGCGAAGAATTCGTAGGGCGGAATACGGTCGGCGCGCGCCAGGCAGCCGTCGAGGAACGACCGGGCCGCCGCGAAGGCCGGTTCGTCACGGCGGTCGGACAGCGCCTGCCACAATCGTCCGTCGCGGCCATGCGCCAGCGCGAACAGATTGTCCTCGGACAGCCCGACCAACGGTGATTTGAGCACAACGGCCAGGGTCAGGTCGTCTTCGGGCATCAGCACGAACCGGCCCAGCGCCAGCAGGTCCATGACCGCCAGCTGGTCGGTCAGCACCATGCGGTCCACGCCCGCCACCGGCACGCCCGCCCGCTTCAGGGCCCGCACCATTGCGGTGAAGAAGTCGTTGCGTCGGCGCACCAGGATCATGATGTCGTCGGGCAGGATCGGCCGGTCCTTCGACTCCAGCTTTTCGCCCGAACTCAACCAGTGGGCAATCTGCCGGGCGATGCGGTCGGCCAGCCGCGTGTCGGCCGGCTTGATCTCCCGGCGGGCGACGGGCGGCTCCCAGTTGCCGGACGTCTCGACTTCCTGCGGCACTTCGGTGGGCCACAATTCGACAAGGCCGGGGACATCCTTGCGGTGGGCCTCGTGGGCGATGCGCGCCTCCTGCTCGCGGAAGACCAGGCCGATTCTGGCCTCATCCTTCTCGAACACGGTATCGACCAGCTTCAGCACCGCCTCGGTCGAGCGGAACGACAGGGTCAGCGCGCCGTGGTGGAATACCTTTTCGGCCTGTGTCACCCGGTGCTGGAACACCTGCCGCATCTCCTCGAACTGGGCAGGCTCGGCGCGCTGGAAGCTGTAGATCGACTGCTTGGCGTCGCCCACCGCGAACAGGGTGCGGTTGGTGTCCCTCGCGCCCTCGCCCGTGAAGAATTCGTGGGCCAGGGCGGCGATCACCGCCCATTGATCCGGGTTGGTGTCCTGCGCCTCGTCGACCAGAATGTGGTCCAGGCCCTCATCCAGCTTGTACAGCACCCACGGTGCATTGCCGGTCACCAATGCGCGCGCCTTGGCGATCAGGTCGTCATAGTCCAGTACGGCGCGCTGCCGCTTGAGCCGCTGGTAGTTGCGCGTCAGCGCCCGGCCAAGGGTGGCCAGCGCGCGGCTGGCATGGGCAGCGCGGGCGGCCTTCAGCCGGTAGGCCACCTCGATCAGTCGCTCGGCCTCGTCGGCGAGCGCGGCCAGAGCTTCTGGCGACGCGGCCGCGACGGCCTTGGTGGCAAGCGTCTTGAGCGGCTGGCTGAACCCGGACGTGGCTGTCAGATACGCCCTGAAATAGATTTCGACACCGGCGACACGGCCTGCCACGTCCAGGTCGAGCCACAGGTTGATCTGGGCGCCGCGCTGCTGGTCGGTCTTGCTGCCGCGGGCAAGGGCTGCGGTGGCCCGGCGCAGCGCCGCGACGGCGATCATGGCATCCTGGCAGGCGGCTTCCGCGATGGCGCTGGCCGTCATGTCGGGGTCGGCGCCCAGCAGGCGGAAAATGGCCGAATGATCGTTGCCGTCACCCAGTGCGTCGGGCCTGCCGGCCAGCATGTCGAGCAATTCGCCGAATTTCAGGTCGGTGATGTGGGCCGATACGAAATCCAGCGCCTCGCTCAGGGCGGCATTGCGGCCCGTCTGTGCCGCGACGAGCACGCCGGCGGTCGCCTCCTGCCTCAACTCTGCGGCCGAATGGTCATCGAGCACCTGGAAATGGGGCGCGACGCCGGTCTCCAGCGGAAACCGCGACATCAGCGACTGACAGAAGGCGTGGATGGTCTCGATTCTCAGGCCGCCGGGCACGTCCAGAACCTCGGCAAACAGCCGGCGCGCCTTGGCCATGCGGGCCGTATTGGGCGGCACGCCTTCCAGCTCGCACAGCGCATCGTAAAGCTTCTCCTCCGGTGCGGTCGCCCAGGCCGCCAGGTTGGCGTTGACGCGGTTGGCCATCTCGGCGGCGGCGGCCTTGGTGAAGGTCAGGCACAGGATGCCCTGCGGCCGCGCATCCGCCAGCAGCAGCCGCAGCACCCGGTTGGTCAGCATGTGGGTCTTGCCGGTGCCGGCCGACGCGCCGACCCAGGCCGAGACGCCCGGATTGGCGGCGCGGTCCTGTTCGGCGGTCATTCGCCCCACTCCTTGACGCGCGCCAGATGGTCGTACTCGCCGAAGCCCACTTCCAGGGGGTTGGGACGGGACACATAGGGCACGGCGGGATCATCGAACGCGGCGACCAGCCGCCGCAGTCCGGCCTCGGCATCGGCAGCCAGTTCTTCCAGGCCTGGCTCGTCCTTCAGAATCGCGCTCGCCAGTTTGATCTCGTTGAATCGCGCGTCGCCCTTCAGCTTCCACCAGGCCAGCTCTGCCACCTCGGCGGCGGCCAGGTCGGCGAACGCGCCTGCCTTGGCCATCACCGCCTCCAGCGGCATCTGCGCGCCATAACCGGCCAGCAGCTGGTCGCGGCTGGGTTCACGGCCCGTCTTGTAGTCGATGATTTCCAGTCGCCCATGGGACAGCCGGTCGATGCGGTCGGCCTTGGCGGTCAGGGTGAAGTCGCCGCCGGGCAGGCCGCCCAGGACCAATGCGCCCGAACGCTCCAGCGCGACAGGCGCGGCAATGCCGAGGCGCTCGCGCTGCCGGTCGAGGAACCAGGCGGCAATCTGGGTAAAGCGGGGCCACCAGAAGGCGCGGACCAGTGGCTTCTCGATCACCGTGCCGAAGGCTTCGCGGCCAAAGTCCAGCAGCCGTTCCAGCCCGTCCGGTGGCGGCGCGCCGGGATGGGCCTCGAGGTAGTGATGTAGCGCCTGATGGATGAAATTGCCCCGGTCGGCGGCGCCCGCGTCGGCATCGAGCGGGTCCATCACCTGCAGGCGCAGGATATTCCGGGCATAGAGCGCATAGGGATCGCGCAGCCAGTTCTCGATGCGGGTGACCGACAATCTGCGCGGCCGTGCCGACAGTGGCGGTGTCGGCGCAGGCGGCGCTAGCGGCGCGGGCCGCTCCACATGGTCGAGCCGCCGGTGCCACGCCAGATGGGGCGGCCGCGGCCAATTGTCCTGGCCGACCAACGCATCGAGGCGCAGCAGCCAGCGCGACGGCAGGGTAGGTGCGCCGCCGACCTTCTCCGCCCGGGTCAGATAAACCAGCGGCGCGGCGGCGCCCTGGACGAAATCGTGGGCCGAGAGACCGATGCGGCGCTCGGGCGGCGGCAATCCGAAGCGCTGCTTCATGGGCCGGCTCATCCACGGATCTGCCGACGCCTGCGGCGGCCATGTGCCCTCGTTCAGGCCGCCCAGGATCATCACGTCGGCATGATGCAGCCGCGCCTCCAGCGGCCCCAGGATGGCAAGGCGCGGATGGCGGCCATAGGCCGGGCGCACCACGCCGTCCTGCATGGCGGCATCGAGCAGCGCCGGATAGTGCCGGGCCTCGATCGGCGTGCCCTCGGCGGTGTGGATGAATTCCTCCAGGAACGCGGCGGCGGCTTCACCCGCCTCCTCGACCCACAGCCGCGCCGCGCCGGTTTCACTGGCGGTCGCGGCCAGTGATTCGACCAGCTGCACATGGGCCCGGATCAGCTCGGGCAGGGCGATCTCGCCCTGGCTGAACAGCGCCATGAACGGCCCGATCTTGGCGGCGACGTCATCCCACCAGGCAATCAGCCCGGGACGCACCGGCGGATCGGCGGTTGCCAGCGCCCGGCCCAGCCCCTTGATGCCGGGCGCGGGCCGGGGACCTCGCAGCACTGCGCGCTCCATGTCGCGCACATGCCGCCTGAAGCGGCCCGGATCCAATCCGCCTGCCGCCAGCGGATGTTTCAGCGCGGCCAGCAGCGGCACCGGCGCAGCCGCGCTTGCCGCCATGTCGGCGGTCAGGCGCAGGAAGGCCGCGGCCTGGGTCTGGGGCAGCGGCGTGCCCGCCGAATCGTCGATGGCGATGTCCCAGCGCCGCAGCGCCGCAGCGACCCGGCGGCCCAGGTCGCGGTCTGGCGTGACCAGCGCGGCGGTCCGTCCCGGATGCTCCAGCGCCTCGCGCAGGATCACCGCGATGGCGCCCGCTTCCTCCTGGGGGGTCGGCGCATCGATGCGGAAGAGGCCGGCCAGCGCGGCAGCCCGGTCGACGGCCAGGTTCTGCCACGCGGCGGTGGTCTCGGCCGGGCGCATGGCCTCGTTCAGCAGCGCGGCGCGCGGCGGCGGCGCTTGCGCCTCGCCAGTCCATGGTTCCACTTCCGCCCGGTCCACCGCCATGCGGGCGAGAAGCTGCTTCATGCCGAATTGCGGGTGCGAGGGGGCCAGCGCCTCCCAGCTCTCCACATCCATGTCGCGCTGAAAGCCGGGCAGGACCACCGCGCCTTGCGGCAGCCGCGCGATGACGCCGATCAGGTCGGCGCTGGCGGGAATCGAGCCGGTCGAGCCGGCGGCGATGACCGGTGTCGCTGGCGGCGCCGCCGTCCAGCGCGCCGCCAGCAGCCGCAGCAGACGGTCGCGGCGCGCGGCAGGGTCGAGGTAGCCGCGCGTCTCCAGTATCGTTGGCCACGAGGTCGCGAGGATTTCGAGGAACCTGATGGTTTTTTGCCAGTGATGGGCGAAGTCGTCCGGCACCAGGGCGTGCATGTCGGCCAGATCGCAGCCCTCGGTCTGGACCTGGTCGAGAAAGCTGCCCAGTTCCGCCGCCAGCCGGAACGCCTGCGACGGTTCGTCGCCGCCGTCGCCATCGGTCAGCCGCCAGGCCTGCACCAGCCGCGCCAGCAGCAGCGTGCGCTCCAGCGCCGGGATCGCTGGCGGCACATCCAGCGCATCGGCGCCGTCGGTGGCGAAGGACAACTCGCCCTCGTCCACGTC
The DNA here is from genome assembly GCF_039655875.1 of Emcibacter sp. SYSU 3D8. NCBI lineage: Bacteria > Pseudomonadati > Pseudomonadota > Alphaproteobacteria > Emcibacterales > Emcibacteraceae > Emcibacter > Emcibacter sp. SYSU 3D8. Next base: position 314,830 of record NZ_JBBYXK010000004.1, read on the forward strand.
GCCCAGCGGCTGCATCACCGGCAGGATCAGCGCCTTGCCGTCCGACAGCCGCAGGAAGGCCTCGCGCAGGGTCCGCGCCGCGCGCCGGGTGGGCAGCAGCACCCGCACCCGGCCCAGCGCCAGCGGATCGGCGCCGTAACGGACCATCAGTCCGCGCGCCAGCGCATCGACGAACGAGATGCCAGCCGGAATGGTGAAGACGGATGGGCTGGTCATGGGACGTGAGTCCCGCAATTTACGGTGTCAGGTGGGGTGAAATGCCGGGCGCTCATGCCTCACTATGGCAAAGCTCGCGCAGGAATTCTTCCGCCTTGTCGCGGCCGTCGGGGTTGCCGATATGCAGCCACCAGCCGTCGTGCTCGATGCCGAACAGGCGGCCCTCTTCCCGGGCCCTGTCCCAGACGATATTGGTCGAGAACGGTCCCACCGGCGGCTCGCGGAACAGGCGCGGCGAAACGATCTGGACGCCGCCGTAGATCCAGGGCGATTCCGGCGCCGGTGCGCGCCGGCGAAGCTGTCCGTCCGCGGCCATGAAGAAGTCGCCGGCCCCGTCGAAGCCGATGGCGCGGGTCTTGGGTGCAAGCAGCAGCAGCGCATCCATGCGCGCCGGATCCCAGGCGGCGGCCATGCGCCGCAATGTGTCCTCGTGTCCGTCGGTCCAGACCACGTCGGCGTTGATCACATAGAACGGCGCATCGCCCAGCAACGGCAGCGCCTTCACCACGCCGCCGCCGGTCTCGAGCAGCCGATCAGTCTCGTCGGACAGGGTAATGCGCGGCATGGCCGCGCGCTGGGCCAGATGGTCGATCACCTGCCCACCCAGATAATGATGGTTCACCACCGCCTCGGGCACTTCAGCCTGGGCGAGGGCATCGAGCGCCCAGTCGAGCAGGGTCTTGCCGCCCACCTCGACCAGCGCCTTGGGTTTGTCATCGGTCAGCGGCCGCATGCGCAGGCCGAGGCCTGCAGCCATCACCATGGCCCGTTGCGGCACCGGCATTATGCCGCCTCTCCCGGCAGCGCCAGCCGGCGCTGGTCGGCGGCGCAATAGGCGTCGAACCACAGTTTCATGTCGTCCAGTTCCGGATGCTCCAGGCCGCGCTCGAGCAGGGTCCAGAGATTCGGAATCATCGCCGGATAGCGCGGCTTGCCGTCGCGCTTCCACAGCCGGGTGAAGATGCCGATGATCTTGGTGTTGCGCTGGGCGCCCAGCACCCAGTAGGCGGTCATGAATGCCTCCCGGTCCACTTCGGGCCGGGCTGCCAGATAGCGATCCAGCATGGCCTCTTCCAGCGCATGCGGCACGTTGCGGCGGCAATCCTGCAACAGCGAGACCAGGTCGTAGGCGGCCGGGCCGATCCTGCCGTCCTGGAAGTCCAGCAGGCCAACGGCGCCGGCGCCATGGCGGCCGGGCAGCGCCATCAGGTTGTCGGCGTGATAATCCAGCAGCACCAGCGTCTCGGCGCCCGAGCGCACCAGCGGAAACACCGACCGCCACAGCGCCTCGAATTCCGCGCCGGCGTCGGGCGGCGTCGGTTGGCCGGTCCGGGTGGGCAGGTACCAGTCCGTGAACAGCAGCACCTCGCGGGTCAGTGCGTCGTCGTCATATAGCGGCAACTCGAAGGGTGCCGCGCCCCGTACCGGCAGATATTGCGGCGGTGCGATGCGGTGCAGATCGACCAGCACGTCGACGGCGCTTTCGTACAGCGCCCGCTCCAGCCCGGAATCGCGGGCAATCATCCGGGTGAAGGTGTCGTCGCCAAGATCCTCCAGCAAAAGGAAGCCTTCGGCGATGTCGGCGGCGATCAGGCGCGGCGCGCTGAAGCCGCTCTCGACCAGGTATTCGCCGATGGCCATGAAGGGGCGCACGTCCTCCTTGTCGGGCGGCGCGTCCATCAGCACTGCCGGCGGCTCGCCGTCTACCCGGAAGTAGCGGCGGAACGAGGCATCGGCCGCCAGCGGCCGCCACGGCGCGCCCGGTTTCCAGACTCTTCCCAGGAACGCGTCGATCTCGGCTTCACGGCTCAAACTGGCAACTCTCCGATCTGCAGCAGGCGTCCGGTCCATGACGGGCCGCCGGACAGGGTCATGCTGCGCCGATCCTCCACCAATCCCAGCCCGATGGAAAGCCTGTCGGCCGGTAATTCGTCGCCCATGCGCGCCGGCCACTCGATCAGGGTCACGCCGGTATCGAACGCTTCGTCCATGCCCAGCTCCTCGATCTCGTCCGGATGCTCGATCCGGTAGAGGTCGAAATGCCAGACCGCGTCGAAGTCCCGGCCTTCGACCGCATAGGTCTGCACCAGCGTGAAGGTGGGGCTCGGCACCTCGTCCTCGACGCCCAGCGCCTGGATCAGGAACCGCGCGAACGCGGTCTTGCCTGCGCCCAGGTCGCCCTCGAGCGCGATGACGTCGCCGGTCCGGAGCAATGGCGCGAGGCTGCGCGCGATCCGGGCGGTGGTGTCTATGTCGGGGAGGTCAAGGCGGATCATGGTGCCGCAGGTTTCCAATAAACCCAATGCCGTCATTCCCGCGCACGCGGGGATGACGAGGTTATTGAGGATGGAACCCAAAATGACAACCCCCGCCGTGAGGCGGGGGCTTCTGTTCCGGGATGCCGGAAAACTCAGTAGCGGTATTGGTCGGCCTTGTACGGCCCGTTGGGCGTGACGCCGATATACGACGCCTGCTCGGGCTTCAGTTCGGTCAGTTTGACGTTGAGGCGCGCCAGATGCAGGCGGGCGACCTTTTCGTCCAGGTGCTTGGGCAGCACATAGACCTTCTTCTCGTAGTTTTCGTGGTTCTGCCACAGCTCGATCTGGGCGATCACCTGATTGGTGAACGAGGTGCTCATGACGAAGCTGGGATGGCCGGTGCCGCAGCCCAGATTGACCAGCCGGCCCTTGGCCAGCAGGATGATGCGCTTGCCGTCGGGGAACTCGATCTCGTCCACCTGCGGCTTCACTTCCTGCCACGAATAATTGTGCAGCCGCGCGACCTGGATCTCGCTGTCGAAATGGCCGATGTTGCACACGATCGCCCGGTCCTTCATGGCATGCATGTGGTCGAGCGTGATGATGTCGATGTTGCCGGTGGCGGTGACGAAGATGTCGCCATACGCAGCGGCTTCGTCCATGGTCACGACCTGATAGCCTTCCATGGCCGCCTGCAGCGCGCAGATCGGGTCGATCTCGGTGATCAGTACACGGGCGCCCTGGCCGCGCAGGCTGGCGGCGCAGCCCTTGCCCACGTCGCCGTAACCGGCGACCACGGCGACCTTGCCGGCCAGCATCACGTCGGTGGCGCGCTTGATGCCGTCGATCAGGCTCTCGCGGCAGCCATACAGGTTGTCGAACTTGGACTTGGTGACGGAATCGTTGACGTTGATGCACGGCACCGGCAGCCCGCCCTGCTTCTCAAGCTGGTACAGCCGCAGCACGCCCGTCGTGGTTTCTTCCGAGATGCCGCGCACTTCCCCCATCAGCTCGGGATATTTGTTGATCATCATGGCGGTCAGGTCGCCGCCGTCATCGAGGATCATGTTCGGGCGCCAGCCATCCGGACCCAGGATGGTCTGTTCGATGCACCAGTCGAATTCAGGCTCGGTCAGGCCCTTCCACGCGAACACCGGTACGCCGGCGGCGGCGATGGCCGCGGCAGCCTGGTCCTGGGTCGAGAAGATGTTGCACGAGCTCCAGCGAATCTCGGCGCCCAGCGCCGTCAGCGTCTCGATCAGCACGGCGGTCTGGATGGTCATGTGCAGGCAGCCGGCGATCCGCGCACCCGCCAGCGGCTGGCTGGCGCCATATTCGTCGCGCAGCGCCATCAGGCCCGGCATTTCGGTCTCGGCAATGGTGATTTCGCGGCGGCCCCAGGGCGCCAGCGACATATCGGCGACTTTGAAATCGGAAAACGCGTTCATCGGTATCCTGCCATCATAACACGGGGAGTGGACCAGACGAGGCCCGGCGCGGCGGCAAGTATAAAGATATCTTTATATATTTCTATCTTAATTTCGAGGGCGCGATCAATCCTCGTCAAACTTGTCTTCTACCAACGTTGCCAACGCGTTAACGACTTCCTGCGCCTGCGGGCCGCTGGCCTCGATACAGATGTGGGAGCCGGGGCCGGCGGCCAGCATCATCAATCCCATGATCGAGGTGCCGACAACCTTCTCGCCGTCATTGGGGCCGGTCACGTGGACAATTGCGTCGAACTGGGAGGCCACATTGACGAACTTCGCCGACGCGCGGGCGTGCAGCCCGCGTCGGTTGGTGATCGTTACAGTCCTGTGAGGCGCTTCCCCCGGCACTCAGTCCTTACCCGTCAGCAGCTTGGACGCGACGTTGATGTATTTTCGCCCGGATTCCTGGGCGAACGCAACCGCGTCCTCAAGCGTGCTGGAATTGCGGACGCTGGCAAGCTTGATCAGCATGGGCAGGTTGATGCCGGCGATAACCTCGACCTTGGCCTTGTCCATGATCGAGATGGCAAGGTTGGACGGCGTACCGCCGAACATGTCGGTGAGCAGGACGACGCCCTGGCCCGAATCCGCCGCGGCGACCGCATCCAGTATGTCCTTGCGGCGGCGCTCCATGTCGTCGTCGGGTCCGATGGAGATCGCCTCGACCTGCTGCTGCGGTCCCACCACATGCTCCATGGCGGCGACGAATTCCTCGGCCAGACGGCCATGGGTAACGAGAACCAACCCGATCATTTAATCGCTATCCTGACGACGAGACGGCGACGATCCCGAGAACTCCACGTCGGCATCGCGGTGCACGGTGGTAACGCCGAAGCCCTTGTCACGCAATAGGCTGCTGAGGCATTCGGCAATGAAGACGGAACGGTGCCGGCCGCCGGTGCAGCCGAAGGCTATGGTCAGGTAGGCTTTTCCTTCGCGTGCATAGCTGGGCAGCAGGCCCAGGATCAGGTCGCTCATGCGGGTGAAGAAGCCCTCGAATTCGGCGTCCTGGCGGATATAGTCCGCGACTCCGGCGTCGCGGCCGGACAGGGGTCTCAGTTCGGGTACATAGTGCGGATTACGCAGGAAGCGGACGTCCAGCACCGTATCGGCGTCGCGCGGCAGCCCGCGTGGAAACGAGAACGAGGTCACGGTGATGGCGATTCCGTGGGGCGTTTCCAGATCGAACTGCTTGCGGATTATCCGGCGCAGGTCGTGGCTGCTCAGGTCCGACGTGTCGACCAGCACGTCGGCGAATTGCCGGACCGGCGCCAGCATGGCGCGTTCCTGGTCGATGCCTTCCTGGACGGGCTGGTCCATGGCCATGGGATGCCGCCGTCTCGTCTCGGTGAAGCGGCTGTTCAGCACCCGGTCGCTGGCGTCGAGAAAGATCAGCGTGGCCTCGAGATCATCGCGGGCGCGCAATGTCGCCATCAGGCGCTCGAGCCGCTCGGCGGAAAACAAGCGTGTCCGGCAATCGATGCCGACGGCCACGGCGCCGATGTCGGCGTCGGCCGGATCGTTGCCGGCGGGCTGAACAAGGTTAGGCACCAGCGAGAAGGGCACGTTGTCGACCGCCTCATAGCCCAGGTCTTCCAGCGCCTTGAGCGCAGAACTGCGGCCGGCGCCCGACAGGCCGGTCACCAAGACAATACGGGTCCGTGCCGGCTCGGCGCTCATGTCTCGGTATCTTGCGGCGCGTATTTTCTCGCCGCAAGCCTGACCTTGGCAGCCGCCGATACCTCGAACGGCGCCACCTGGATCCGCGGTACGGTCGCGCCGTCGATGATTGTGGCGTCGGGATCGGGCAGCCGCTCGATCTCGCCTTCGGTTATCAGGTCGACCACCATGGCGATCACTGCCCTTGGTTTCACCGGCATGGGCAGGATGCCGACGCCGCGGACCTCCAGCATGCCCTTGATGCTCTGCGGCGCGGTGGCGATCAGCCGGTCGCCGCGAAGCGTCACCACCGTGTAATCGTCGGCGACAAGCTGCGCGCCGGAATCGATCAGCCGCAACGCCAGGTCGGACTTGCCCGAACCGGACGGGCCGCGCAACAGCACGCCGAGGCCGTCGATATCGACACAGGTCGCGTGAATCGTGCTCATGATATCTCTGTCGAGGATCGGTCGGACGGCTTGGGCGCCTTCTGCGGCGGGCCGACGGCGGGCAGAGTGATGGTGAACCGCGCGCCCAGCGGCGGCCCGACCTCGCCTTCGGGGCCATAGCGGTTCTCGGCACGGATTGCGCCGTCATGCACGGTGATGATCTGGCGCGAAATGTTGAGACCCAGGCCCGAATGGCTGCCGAAGCCTTCCTCCTCCGGACGTTCGGAATAGAACCGCTCGAAGATTTCGTCGAGCCGTTCGTCGGGAATGCCAGGCCCTTCGTCGTCGACCGAGATGAACACGGTGTCACGGTTCCGGCGCACGCTGATGGTAATCACGCCGCCGGGCGGACTGAACGATATGGCATTGTCGATAAGGTTGCGCATTACCTGTCCAAGGTGGCTCTCAATTCCATATACCACCAGATTGTAGCCTTCCACATCCAGCACGATACGCGGACGCCTTTTGCTCGTGCCCGCGATGACCTTGTCGTCGTGGGCCGCAAAGACGCCGATGATCTCGCGCATCATCGACGGCACATCGATTTCCTGCATGTCGGCGCGCAGCAGTTCGGCGTCGAGCCGCGAGGCGTTGGAAATATCGCTGATCAGTCTGGTGAGCCGGTCGATGTCATGCTTGATGATCGTCATCAGCTTGGCTTTGTGGTCAGGATTCTGCGTCCGCTCCATGGTCTCGACGGCGCTGCGCAGTGACGTCAGCGGATTCTTGACCTCGTGGGCGACGTCCGCCGCGAAGCCCTCGATCGTGTCGATACGGTGATAGAGCGCCAGCGTCATGTCGCGCAGCGCACGTGACAGGTCGCCCACCTCGTCATGGCGCCGCGAGAAGTCGGGCACGATGGCCTGCCTGCCGCGGCCCTGGCGCACCGTATGGGCAAATGCCGCCAGCCGCTGCACCGGCCGGGCGATCGTCCCGGCCAGCAGGATCGACAGCAGCATGGTGACGGACAGCGCAACCAGGAATATCTCGAGGATGGCAAGCCGCTCCTGGCGTACGACCTCCTCGATCTCGGTGGTTTCGACCGACACCAGCAGGGCGCCGAGCACATGGCGGAAATGCGCGACGGGCACCGCGACCGACAGCACCAGCGACCGATCCGGTTTGGTGCGGACCATCTCGTCGAACTCGCCGGTCAGCGCCTTCAGCACCTCCGGATAGTCGGCGGCAGTTTGATCGTAGCGCTCTTCATAAAGCGGATATTGCGGGTCGGACGACAGGGTGCGGATCGAGAAGGCGCGAAACTTCGCCCACAGCGCCTGCAGCATGCTGACCTGTTCGCGCTGGCCCGGCGGTGGCAGCGGAATGGTGACCACCGAGGTCGACGGGTTGAGCTTGCGGGTGTCGAGGGCGAGCGTGCCGTCGGTCTCGAACAGCCGGACCCGGTCCGAGCGGTCGGCCGAAAGGCGGCGCAGCAAGGCGGCCGCGCGTTCCTTTTTCAGTTCCCCGGTTTCGGTTTCGCTCTCGACGGTTTCTGCGAGCGCGCCGGCCAGCATCTCGGCCTGGCTGCGCATTGCCGTCAATCGGGTCTCGATCAGGCCGGTGCGGTACTGGTTGACATAGAGAATGCCGCCGACAAGGACGGCAAGGCCGATGACGTTGAGGATCAGGATGCGGCCGGTGAGTCCGGAGAAGGGCAGGCGGTAATAGGCCGACGCGGGATCAGAGGGGCGGTTGTCCCGCCCCCCGAAAAATTTGCGGACATTCACCGCGCGGCTCCGCGACACCCCGGCTCAGATCTTCTCCTCGGCGTAGCGATAGCCGATGCCGTACAGCGTCTCGATGCCGGAGAAGTTGTCATCGACCTCGCGGAACTTCTTGCGCAGACGCTTGATGTGGCTGTCGATGGTGCGATCGTCCACATAGACCTGATCGTCATAGGCGGCGTCCATCAATTGGTCGCGCGTCTTGACATGGCCTGGACGCGTCGCCAGAGCCTGCAGGATCAGGAACTCGGTAACCGTGAGGGTAACCGCTTGCTCGTCCCAGGTGCAGCTGTGGCGGCCCGGGTCCATCACGAGTTTCCCGCGCACCATCACCTTGTCACTGGCCGGGGACGCGGCACGCCCTTCGGCGCGGCGCAGGATGGCGCGGATGCGCTCGATCAGCAGCCGCTGCGAGAACGGCTTGCGGATATAATCGTCGGCGCCCAGCTTGAGGCCCAGCACCTCGTCGATCTCCTCGTCCTTCGACGTCAGGAAGATCACCGGCATGTCGGTTACCCGGCGCAGCTTCTGCAGCAGTTCCATGCCGTCCATGCGCGGCATCTTGACGTCCAGCACCGCCAGGTCGGCGGGCTGGGCGGTCAGCGCGGCCAGGGCCGATGTCCCATCCGAATAGGTACGCACCGCCAAACCCTCGGCCTCCAGCGCCATGCCGACGGATGTGAGGATGTTGCGGTCGTCGTCTACCAGTGCGATTGTCGCCATTGCTATTCCCCAGTTCGAACGGCGGCTCGAACAGCCCAGTTGCCGGATGTGTTGAATCTTGACGTTATGCGCGAATTTGCAACCTTCGCAATCAATCGTGACCACATAAGGGCAGTACCCCGCTGATGCTGACGGAACCGGCTACCTCTAACGCGGCTGAAGCGGCAAGGTTCCTGATCCGTCGCACAGGCCGCGGCGCGCTGGGAACGCTCATGGAAGACGGCACGCCCTATGTGTCCCTTGTCGAGTTCGTCTGCGATGGAGGCGGCGCCCCGGTGACGCTGATCTCCGACCTTGCCCAGCATACCATGAACCTGCGCCGGGCACCCTCGGCAAGTCTGCTGGTCGACGGCTCGGGCGGCACGCTCGACGGGCCGCGCGTGACGCTCGTCGGCACGATGCGGCCGATCGAAGCCGCAGCGCTGGCTGACCGCTTCGTTGCGCAGCACAGCAGCGCCGCGACCTATGCCGGTTTCGCCGATTTCGGCCTGTGGCGGCTCGCGGTCGAGAAGGCTCATCTGGTCTCGGGATTCGGCCGAATCGCATGGATCGACGGGGCGGCGCTGTTGCTGCCAGACGCGGCGTGGACGGCACTCGCGGAAGCCGAATCGGGCATCGTTTCGCACATGAACGAGGATCATGCCGACGCCATCTCGCTTTATGCGACGGTGCTGAAAGGTGCGTCGCCGGGAGACTGGCGGATGACCGGCATCGATCCGGAAGGCTTTGATATCGCCGACGGAACCCGGCGGCTGCGTCTCACTTTCGACACGTTCGTTGGGTCTAGTCAGGAGGCGAGGACGGCGCTGGTCGATCTGGTCAAGCGCGCGCGTGTTGCGTCCACCTCATGAGGGCTTTGTAGGCGCGTGTCACAATACGGTAAATTCTGTCGTTGCCAGTCAAACATGTCTGTGGCTATACCCAAGCGCGAATTGGGGCGGACCTTTGAAAGCGGCGTTCGACGCATCCACCACTCGTCATGACAGTACTGGGAGATAGGCCGTGGGCACCACGAACCCCCGTGTCGGTAACTTCGGTTTGGACAAGCACGGCATCAGGCCCCAGCGCCCGGTGAACTGGAATTTGGACTCGGCGATCCTGTTCGAGGAAGCGGTCCAACGCGGTGAAGGCAAAGTTTCGGCCGGCGGCGCGCTCGTCGTCGAGACCGGTCAGCACACCGGCCGCTCCGCCAAGGACAAGTACATCGTCCGCGAGCCTGGCTCGGAAGCCAATATCTGGTGGGCCAACAACGCCGAGATGTCCCCCGCCGCCTTTGCCCTGCTCGAGAAGGATATCACCGAGTATCTGGGCAACCAGGAACTGTTCGTCGCCGACCTCTATGCCGGCGCCGATCCGGCCTACCGGCTGAAGGTTCGCGTGGTGAACGAGCGTGCCTGGCACAATCTGTTCCTGCGCCACCTGCTGATCGAGCCGAAGACCGAAGACCTTGCCGGCTTCGCGCCCGGCTTCACCATCCTGCACGCCCCCGAGTTCAAGGCGGACCCGGCCCGTCACGGAACCCGCTCCGAGACCGCGATCGCGCTCGACTTCACCCGCGGCGTGGTGCTGATCTGCGGCACCTCCTATGCCGGCGAGATGAAGAAGTCGGTGTTCTCGATCCTCAACTACATCCTGCCCGGCAAGGACGTCATGTCCATGCATTGCTCGGCCAATGTGGGCGAGGCGGGCGACGCGGCGGTCTTCTTCGGTCTGTCGGGCACCGGCAAGACCACCCTGTCGGCCGATCCCAAGCGCACCCTGATCGGCGATGACGAACACGGCTGGAGCAACAGTTCGCTGTTCAACATCGAGGGCGGCTGCTACGCCAAGATGATCCGACTGTCGGCCGAGGCCGAGCCCGAGATCTACGCCACCACCCGCCGTTTCGGCACGGTGCTGGAGAACGTGGTGATGGACCCGGCGACCCGCGAGCTGGACCTGGACGACGACACGCTGGCCGAGAACAGCCGCGGCGCCTATCCGCTGTCCTATATTCCGAACGCCTCGGATACCGGCGTCGCCGGCCACCCGAAGAATATCATCATGCTGACCTGCGACGCGTTCGGCGTCATGCCGCCGATCGCCAAGCTGTCGCCCGAGCAGGCCATGTACCATTTCCTGTCGGGCTACACGGCCAAGGTCGCCGGTACCGAGAAGGGCCTGGGCAACGAGCCGCAGGCGACGTTTTCGACATGCTTCGGCGCACCGTTCATGCCGCGCCACCCGTCGGTCTACGGCAACCTGCTGAAGGACAAGATCGCCAACCACCAGGTCGATTGCTGGCTGGTCAACACCGGCTGGACCGGCGGCGAGTTCGGCACCGGCAACCGCATGCCTATCAAGGTTACCCGCGCCCTGCTGAACGCCGCGCTGGACGGCTCGCTGAAGAATGCGGCCATGGTCGTCGATCCGAATTTCGGCTTCGAGGTGCCGGTCGCCTGCGCCGGCGTGCCGGACGATATCCTCAGCCCGCGCGCCACCTGGGCGGACAAGGCGGCCTACGACGCCAAGGCGCGTCACCTGGTCGACCTGTTCATCCAGAACTTCGCCAAGTTCGAGGACTATGTGGATGAGAAGATCCGGGCGGCGGCGCCAAAGGCGGCCTGACCTCCAATTCATGACCGGTCGATGGAACGGCGGGCCCAGGCCCGCCGTTTCCTTTGGCGTCGACGAGACGCTGTCCCTATAAGAGGCCCCATGAGGTCAGAGTTGAAACGCAGGACATTGCTGACGGCGGTGGCGGCCATTCCGATGCTTGGGCTGCTTCCTCGCCTGGCGCGCGCCGATGGGTACGAGCCGCCCATGACCTTCCTGCCGTCGCAGATTCTGCCACCTGAACTGCAGAAGGGCGAGGCGTTCGAGGTCATCGGCGAGGTTACCGCGCAGGGCTTCTCGAACCGCTACATGTTGTCGACCATCTATGGCGGTTACGACGTCGTGACCCAGGACCTGCTGGAAAAGTACATTGCCGAGACCCGCGCCATCGCCCAGTTGCGCAAGATCAGAAGCACCAAGGCCTTCGCGTCGGGTTTCGCGTCGGCGGCCAAGAGCCCCTACAAGGGCGTCAAGGCGCTGATCGAGGCGCCGGTCGAGACGGTCAAGGGCGTGCCCGTGGCGCTGTGGAAGTTCGGCAAGCGGGTGGGCGAGATGGCGTCCGGCAGCCGGGGCGACAAGGAAGACAGTTATCCGGCCGAATTGCTGGGCTATTCGGCGCTGAAGCGCAAGGTGGCCTACAAGCTGGGCATCGACGTCTATTCGGCCAATGTCACGCTGCAGAAGGAGATCAACGACGTCTCCTATGCCAGCTTCGCCGGCGGGCTCGCGTTCAAGGGAGCAATGATTCCGGTCTCGCTGCCGGCCGCCGCCGGCAAGGCTCTCAGCGCCGTCCAGTACACCCGGCAGGCGAACCAGATCCTGCGCGACATGACGCCCGAGGATTTGCGCATGCGCAACCGCCAGGCGCTCACGGATATGTGGGCGGAAGACCGGGAAATCGCCGCTTTCATGGACAACGACTATTTCACGCCGCGACACGAGACGATCATCACCATGGCGCTCGAGAGCATGTCGGGCGTGATGAACCGGCAGGCGGTGATCCGCCGCGCGGGACAGGTGGATTCAGACCTGGCCGCGCTGCTGATGCAGCGGTCGGTCGAGATGATGCGGACCTATCATGCGACGGTGCGCCCGATCGTTCGGTTCGAGGAGATCGACGCCAATTTGGCCATGGTCACCGCGGATGGCGGTCTCGCCATGGCAATGCCGGCGGACCGCATCCACTGGACCGAATGGTTCGCCACGACCACGGCCGCGCTGGCCGCATACCGGGCGCCGCAGATCCAATGGCGGGGCGTGGTGGTCGCCGGCCAGTTGTCCGACCGCGCCAGGACCGGAGCCGAGACGCAGGGCCTGCTGATCGAATCGAATGCCCGCGCCACCCTGTTGCCTGCCGAGGAGTGGGAAGCGCCCGAGCCCCTGGAGGTCGATGACGAGACGCCGTCCGCGCCGGTCGACGATCCGCCGGCTCAGGCCGCGCCGCCGCGAACATCGCCGGAGTCGCCGGCGGATTCCGGGCCGGCGTGGCAGGACGTGCCCGAACCCGGTGGGCCAATTTGAGCTTGCCGCGCACCGCTGCCATCACGACTTCATGGTAGAATCGACAGCCTGTGAGTCGGGATTAGAATGACGCGATCGAAAAGTTGGGGTTTTCCGCGCTGGGGCGGATACGGCAATACGGGGCAGGACGCCGTGTCCGTCCGCATGTGCGACTGGGACGGCTGCAACGAAGCCGGCGATTGTCCCGCGCCCAAATTCCGCGATTCCAGTGACAGGTTCTGGTTCTGCCAGGAACATGCCGGCGCCTACAACCGCAACTGGAACTACTTCAAGGGCCTGACCCAGGAAGAAGCCGAGCGCGCCGTGCGCGAGGAGATGAAAAAGTCCCGCGGCTTCCGTGACGCCGGCACCTGGCGCGACACCTCCAGCGGCGTGACCAAGGAAGAGCGCGAGCGCAACGCCGCGCTTGACGTGCTCGGCCTCGACGGCGCCGCCGACGCCGCCGAGATCAAGGCCGCCTTCCGCGATCTGGCCAAGAAGCACCACCCCGACGCCAATCTCGGCGACGACGAGGCAGCAGAGCGCTTCAAGAGCGTGATCGCGGCCTATGAAATCCTGAAGGTCTGAACCCTCAGTTCGGCTCGTGGCCGACCTTCGAGATCAGCTTGCCGAAGTTCTCGCCGCGGAACAGTCCAACCAGCGCCTTCGGCATGTTCTCGATGCCTTCGACGATGGTCTCGCGGTACTTGATCTTGCCTTCGGCCAGCCAGCCGGCCATGTCGGCGGTGAAGTCCGGCATCATGTCGAAATGGTCCGAGACGATGAAGCCCTGCATCCGCACCTTGTGATTGACGATGCGGAAGATGCGTTTGAGGCCCGGGCCCGGCTCGCTGTATTCCGAAATGGTGCCGCACATGATGATGCGGCCGTGATGGTTGATGTGATCGAGCACTGCCTGCAGGGTCGCGCCGCCCACATTCTCGAAGTCGATGTCGATGCCTTCCGGGCAATGCTCGGCGATGGCCGCATCCATCGACGCCACCGTCCGGTGGTTGAACGCCGCGTCCAGCCCCAGCTCGTCCTTCAGCCACGCCACCTTGTCGTCGGTGCCGGCCGAGCCGACCACGCGGCAGCCCATGATCTTGCCCATTTGCGCGGCGATCGAGCCCACCGCGCCTGACGCCGCCGATACATACAGCGTCTCGCCCGGCTTCGGCTCGCCGATCATCTTCATGCCCACATAGGCGGTCAGCGATGCGCCGCCGAGCACGCCAAGATAATCCTTCCACGGCGCCACGCCCGGCTCGATCTTGCGCATGAAACCGCCGACATCGGTCGCCTGATACTCGGCCCATTGCAGCATGCCCATCACCACGTCGCCGGCCTTGTAGTCCGGGTGGCGCGACTCGACGACCACGCCCATGCCGCCGCCATCCATGATCTGGCCGATCTCGAATGCTGGCACATAGCTATCCATCTCGGTCATGCGCGGCCGCATATACGGGTCGAGCGAGTGATAGAAGTTGCGCAGCAATATCTGGCCCTCGCCCGGCACCGGCATTGGCGCGGTCTCGAAGGCGAAGCTGCTCTCGTCGACAAAGCCTTCCGGCCGCTTGATGAAGCGCACGACTTTATTTTCAGACATGTGGCATCCCCGTTCAGTGTTCTGAATCATTGATGCCATTTTTTAGCCCATGCGCGCCGTGCGCGATAGGGCCGCGCGGCTTGAGCCGGTTGCCGCTCTGTCAGGCTAGGACAGCATGAAATTGACGTTGGCGGCGGCGATGGGCCTGGCCGGATCGTCCTGCCAGGCTTCGGCGCGGACATTGGCGACCCGGCGGCCGATGCGGGTGGCCTGGGCGCGGGCATAGGTGTCCCGTGCCGCGCCCGAGCGCATGTAGTCGATGGTGATGGTGATGGTCTTGGGCATCGCCTCGGTCTCGATCTCGTGGGCGATCTGGAACAGGGCTGCCAACTCCAGCAGCGCCGCGATGGTGCCGCCATGCAGCGCCGGCAGCGCCGTATTGCCGATCAACGCGTCGGCATAGGTCATGGTGGTGATGATGCGGCCGTCCTCTACCGCCGCGCCGATGCCGAGGAACCTGGCATAGGGCACGGCATCCTGCAGGCCGGAAAAGTCGTTGGCGTCGCGCATCAGCCGGAAGGTATCGAGAAAGGCCATCAGGCGTCCTTCGCCTGGGCCAGCTCGCCCCGGCCGGTGAACATGAAGGTGGCCGTGGCGTTGGCGATGGGTTTCGCGGGATCGTCCTGGTAGGCGAAGCCGCGTACGAAGGCGATCTGGCGTGTCACCCTGTAGCACTCGGCGAAGGCCAGCACGTCGCGGTCCGGCTCGGCCGGCCGCATGTAGTCGATGCGCAGGTCCAGGGTGGCGAAGGCCGCCGGCTTGGCGGTCCGTGCCACCACCGCCGAGCCGCAGACATTGTCCAGGGTGGCCGAGATGGCGCCGCCCGCCAGCACGCCCGTATCCGGGTTGCCGATCAGCGCCCGGTTATAGGGCAGGCGGACCGTCACCTTGCCGGGTGCGAACTCGACCAGTTCCAGGCCCAGCGCATGCATATGCGGAATGCGGTCCAGAAATTTCTGGCTCTGGATCATGCGCTGGAATCGGTCGTCGTCGGTCATGGGCGCGGATTATGCATCGGTTGCCCGGGGCGGCAAGCGCAATCCCCGGGGGACGAGCCTGCGTTCGAGCAACTCGAACAGGCCCTGCGTCGCCAGCGCCAGCAGTGCGGCGGGCACCGCGCCCTCCAGGATCATGCCGGTGTCGGCGAGTCGAATGCCGGTCAGGATCGGCTGGCCATAGCCGCCGGCGCCGATCAGCGCGCCCAGGGTTGCGGTGCCCACATTGATCACCGCCGCGATCTTGATTCCGGCCATGATCGACCGGGTCGCCAGCGGCAGCTCGATGCGTCGCAGGATCACCCCCCTGGGCAGGCCCAGCGCCTCGGCCGACTCCCGCAGCGACGCAGGGATCCCGTGCAGGCCCGCATGGGTGTTCCGGACGATCGGCAGCAGGCTGTAGAGGAACAGGGCGATCAGCGCCGGCGGCCCGCCGATGCCGACCAACGGGATCATGAACACGAACAGCGCCAGCGACGGGATGGTCTGGGCAACACCTGCCACGGCCAGAATGACCTGTCCGGCGCGCGGGCGCCGATAGGCCAGAATACCCAGCGGCACCGCCACCAGGATGGCGGCGCCCAGCGAGAGCCCCACCAGGGTCAGATGCGCGCCGGTGGTCCGTACGAGACGGCGCCAGAAGCCGGCAGCGTCGGGCGAGGGGGGCGCGCCCGGCTGGAGAAAGGCGGCGGCGACCGATCGCTCGGTCTTGCCGCGCAGCGTGACGTCGGCGTTCATGGACTGCATCCGAGCCACGTCGATCCGTCCCTCAAGCTGCCTGAGTGCGGCGATGGCGCCAGCCGGCAGGTCCAGCCGGTAGAGGACGACGGCCTGGTACTCGGGAAACACCGCCAGGTCGTCGCGCAGTACTGTCAGCCCGTAGGCGGGGATATTGGCGTCGGTGGTGTAAACGTCGGTGGCGTGGATGGCATCCGAGCCCAGTGCCCGGTAGGCCAGTTCGTGCTCCATGCCGCGCACATCGGACTGCGGCAGGCGGTAACGGCCGCGCAGCAGCGGCCAGCCATCCTTCCTGTCGAGGAACTCGTTGCTGAACACCAGCTTCAGGCCGGGATGCGCGCGCAGGTCGGAGAGCGCCGCGATGCCCAGCGACTGGGCGCGGTCGGCGCGCATGGCGATGGCATAGGTGTTCTCGAAACCCAGCGAACCGGTCATGCCGATGCCGTCTTCGCGCAAAGCGGCGCGCATGGCCTCGGCGGTGGATGCATCGCGTCCCGCGACGATTTCGCCCGAGATCGTGCCGGTGTAATCCACATAGGCGTCGATATCGCCGCCCTTCAGCGCTTCGTAGACGATGCGCGTGCCGCCCAGCCCTGTGCGGTGCGCGGCGTCGATCCCTGCATCCCGCAGGGCTCCGGTCAGGATCTCGCCCAAAATGACGCCTTCGGTGAATGCCTTGGAGCCCACGGTCACGGCCCAGGACTGGGCCGGCCAGACGAGCAGCATCAGCATCAGCATCAGGCGGCTCACAGCGGCAGCTCGCTGCGTTGGGCGCGAACGAACTCGGTGACGAACGGGTCGGCGGGGCGCTCCAGCAGGTCGTCGATGCCGCCCTGCTGCACGATCGCGCCGCCGCGCATCAGCACGATCCGGTCTCCGAAGAACGCGGCTTCATGCATGTCGTGGGTCACCAATACGATGGTCTTGGACAGGGCGCGGAAGATGTCGCGCAGGTCGTCCTGCAGGCCGCGGCGGATCAGCGGGTCGAGCGCGCCGAGCGGCTCGTCGAGCAGCAGCACATCGGGATCGAGCGCCAGAGCCCGCATGATGGCGACCCGTTGCCGCTGGCCGCCGGACAACTCGCCGGGAAAGGCATCGAGGCGCTCGGCGGGAAAGCGGGTAAGGGCGGTCAGCGTATCGACCCGGTCCGCCTGCGCCTGCACGGTCCAGCCGAGATGCGCCGGCATCAGGCAAATGTTCTCGCGTGCCGTAAGATGAGGGAACAAGCCGCCATCCTGGATGACATAGCCGGTGCACCGCCGGGCCGCGGCGATCTGGCCGGCAAGCGGCGCGCCCTCGAACAGGACCTCGCCCGTATCAGGCGGCGCCAGTCCGATCAGCATGCGCAAAAGCGTCGACTTGCCGCAGCCGCTGGGGCCGATCAGCACTGTGGTGAGGCCTTCCGGAATCGCCAGCGACAACGGCCTGACCGCCTGCGCCTCGCCAAACCGTTTCGCCGCATTCCGTAATTCCAGCATGGGCGAAGTGTAGGACGCCGCAGGCGGTGCGGTCACGAAATCATGCTGCGTGCGGCCCATATCCGGCAGGGCTAGGTTTCCTGGGGCGCGCTCTCTCGGGCCAGGCCAAGCACCTCGCGGACCTTGCGGGCCATTTCCTCACGCCGATAGGGTTTGTTGAGCAGGTGCACGCCCGGGTCGAGCCGGCCGTGGTGGATAATGGCATTTTCGGTGTACCCAGAGCTGAACAGCACCGGCAGGCGCGGTTGCAGGCGCCGGGCCTCGGCGGCGAGCTGCTGGCCGTTCATACCGCCTGGCATGACCACGTCGGTGAACAGAAGGTCGAAATCCGCCACGTTCCGGAGCACCTCAAGCGCCTGCGGCCCGCTGGACACCGCGACGACGCTATACCCCAGTCCCAGCAATTGCTTCTCCACATGAACGCGGACCAGATCATCGTCCTCGACCAGGAGTATCTTGTCCGTCCCGCTTGGCGAAGCAGCGCGGGACGCGGACGCGTCTGTGCTGTGGTCGGCGTCGCGGGTGCGGGGCAGGTAGAGCCGTATGACCGTGCCCTGGCCAAGCTCGGAATATATCTTGATGTGCCCGCCAGACTGTTTGACGAAGCCGTAGACCATGGACAGGCCAAGGCCGCTGCCCTTGCCCACATCCTTGGTGGTAAAGAACGGCTCGAAAGCACGGCTGACCACATCCGGCGGCATACCGTCTCCGGTGTCAGAAACGGCGATCATCACATATTGGCCCGGCGTTACGTCCTCGTGGCTGGCGGCATAGGTGCCGTCCAGATAGGCGTTGGCGGTTTCGATGGTCAGGCGTCCTCCGCCGGGCATGGCGTCGCGGGCATTGAGGCACAGGTTGAGGACGGCGGATTCCAGCTGGCCCGCATCGACGAAGCCGCGCCACAACCCGCCGGCGCGAACCATTTCAATCTCGACCTGTTCGCCCAGAGTCCGGCGCAACAGATGATCCATGGAGCCCATGAGCGCGTTGATATCGGACACCCGCGGCTCCAGCGCCTGCCGCCTGGCGAAGGCGAGCAACCGGCGATTGAGCGCCGAACCGCGCTCGGCGGCATCCTGCATGGCGATTGCCATCTGATGCAGGTCGCCGTCCGGGGGGAGTTGTTCCGCGAGAAACTCGGCATTGCCCAGGATGACCGTCAGCAGGTTGTTGAAATCGTGCGCCACGCCGCCGGTCAGTTGTCCCAGCGTCTCAAGGCGCTGCGCCTGCCGCAGACGGGTTTCCGCCTCGATCTGCGCCGTCACGTCGCGGGCGATGTTGAAGAACAGATGGTCATCGGCAGACCACACCGAAGACCACTGGATGTATACCAGCCCGCCATTTTTCCGAAAATGCCGCTGCAGCATGGTGGTGACCTGCTGCCCCTCCCGGATTGCCATGTTATGTTGGCGCGAGTTCTCCCTGTCATCGGGATGGATCAGGTCGCCAAAATGGCGGCCGATCAGTTCGTCGGGCTCATAGCCCCAGATGTCCCTGCAGCGCGCACTCATCTCGACGCAGGTCCCGTCCGCCGTAAAGCTACAGATCGCATCGACGGAGTGATCAAGGATGCGCTGGAGTTTGACGAGCAGCGTTTCACTGTGCTGCTGGGCCAGGCGCAGGGCTTGCAGCGATTCATGCGATTCGTGAACGTCGGTCGAGGTGCCGAACCAATGGTCGACGGCGCCGTCCTTGCCAAGCACCGGAATAATCCTGATGCGGCACCAGCGATACATACTGTCGTGACGGCGCCCGCGCACCTCGATCTCGAAGGCCTCGCCATGCCGGAAAGCCGCCGCCCAGCCCTCGAGCATGGTTGCGCGGTCATCCGGATGAACAGCGTCGAGCATATCGCCGGGGCTGGCCGCCGAGCTGCCGCTATAGGCCTTGGCCTTGTCGTTGACGAAGTCGATCGAGCCATCGGCCATCGCGGTCCAGGCCATGTCCGCCATGGCGCGCGCCAATTGCCTTGATCCTGTAATCATGTCGGTCAAAAAAGAACCCCTCGCCAGTGTCCCAATATGAATGCGCGCTGGCGTACAGGGCAATGCCTAATTGATGCCGCCGACTAATTGCAAATGCAAAAGGTGGTCCGAAATTCCGGGTATTTTTTAGAGGCAAAAAACGTATTTATTATCACTGCCTTAGTAATAAAGGTGCGTCAACTTGGCGGCGGGACGATCCGTGCTGTATGTGGTGTCATGGTGTTCACGGTCCACTGTGCTCCGGCTCAGCCGCGGGCGACCTTGTCGATGAAGCGATTCACGTCCTCGGCAACCCCGGCGCGCCAGCGGAACATGTGCGCCAGCGCCAGCACCGTGCCGGCATGGCTGATGTTGGGATAGCTCTTGTACTCGGCGTGCACACCGAGTTCGGTGAGCCGGGCCTGCAGGTTCTCCGAGTTCACCGGCCAGACGATGGGGTCATTCTCGCCGCTCAGCAAGAGGGTCGGCGGCGCCTCGGCATGGGCGAATGTGATCGGCTGACTCAACTCGGAATCGATGTGGCTCCGGAAGATCTGGCCCAACTCGTGGTCCTTTTTCAGCATGGGCAGGAAATCGTAGGGCCCCGACAGCCCGACCAGGCCACGCAGCTTGCGGGCGTCGTAGCCGCGCTGACCCAGATATTCCAGGTTGAAGGCCAGCTTGGCGGCCATGAAGGCGCCCGCCGAATGCCCGAGCAGGACTATCCGGTCCGGATCGCCGCGATAGTCCTGGGCATATCGCGACGCCCAGACGACGGCGGCGGCGGCATCGTGCATGAAGGCCGGAAAGCGTACTTCGGGATAGAGGCGGTAATCCGGCACGACCACCACGTAGCCCATGGAGGCAAGGCCCTGGCCGGCGAACAGGTAATCCTCGCGGTGGCCCATGGTCCATTTGCCCCCGTAGAAGAACACCACCACGGGCAGCGGGCCAGGAATGTCCGATGGCCGATAAATGTCCAGCCGTTTGCGCTTGTGCTGGCCGTAGACGATGTTGCGGGTGATGGCGATGCGATTGGTGGGAACCGAGGCGTTCAGGACGTTGAGCGGCGTGCACACCAGCAACTGCCGACGCAGATAGCGCAGGCTGTCCTTGATCGAGATCGACGATTGCGTGCCCTTTTGCAATCCGTGCCAGCCCCATCGGCGGACGTCACGAATATGGAGGACGCCGGCCAGCCCGCCGGTCCGGCGGGCAAGAATACTCGAACTCTCACAACGGCTTCGGGTCCAATGGTCGACTCTCTGCCCTCGCTCTCTTCAACATATGGTGCATAACCGAATGCAATGAAAGAGATTTGGTTTTTTCATCCGGCCTCAGCGGGGCAAGTCAGGTTTGACGGAGGCACCCCGGGGCACCATGATCAGCGCGGGGAGACTTCAAGGGGAAAGCAAATGGCACTGGCACACGTGTTCAGTCCACTCGTGATCAACGGCGTGGAAATCAAGAACCGCGTGCTCCGGACGGCGCACGGCACCAATCTGGGCGCCGACCTGTCCGACGACCTGATCGCCTACCACGAGGCGCGGGCGCGGGGCGGTGTCGGACTGTCGCTGATCGAAGCCTCCAGCGTGCACAGGACCGGTCCCATGACCATGCACGCCTGGAGCGACGACATCATTCCGCGCTATCGGAAGCTGATGAAGTCGGTGAAGCCGCACGGCATGCGGATGTTCTCGCAAATCAACCACATGGGCTTTCTGCAGGGTCCGCCCTGGGCGCAGCCCTGGTCGGCTTCAGAGGTTCTGGCCAATCCGCTGACCGGCATGACGTCGCATTCGATGACGAAGGACGAAATCGCCGAAGTGGTCGATGCATTTGCCCAGGCGGCACGACGAGCCCTCGAGGGCGGGCTGGACGGCGTCGAGATCCATGCGGCCCACAATTTCCTGTTCCAGCAGTTCATTTCCGAGAAATTCAACCACCGCACCGATGAATATGGCGGCAGCTTCGAGAACCGCATGCGGCTGCTGATGGAGACGCTGCGTGCCGTGCGCGCCATGGTCGGGCCGAAATATCCCCTGGGTCTGCGGGTAGGGCCGAACAACGCGCCGGGCTGGCTCAATGTGGAGGAGCACCAGGACATCGTCGCACGGGTCCTGCAGGAGGATCTGATCGACTTTCTCGATGTCTCGCATGGCGCCTCCGGCAGCGCCAGCCACAAGATCATCGGCGCCATGCACGAGGATACCGGCTACGAACTGCATATGAGCGTGCCGGTGACGCAAGTGGCCAAGGGGCGCATCCCGCGCTTCGTCACGGGCCGGTTCAGGACATTGCAGGACGTGGATGACGCCATCGCGCGCGGCGATGCCGACATGGTGGGGATGACCCGCGCCCACATCGCCGATCCGGACATTGTCCGCAAGACGCTAGAAGGACGCAGCCACGAGATCAGACCGTGCATCGGCTGCAACCAGGGCTGCCTCGGCGGCCTGATGCAGGGGCGTATCGGCTGTACCGTCAACGTGACCGCAGGGCGGGAACTGACCCTGGACGAGGCGCCGCCGCCCGCGCCGGCCACAAAGGATGTGATGGTGGTCGGCGGCGGTCCGGCGGGCATGGAAGCGGCCCGAGTCGCAGCGCAGCGCGGCCACCGGGTCACGTTGGTCGAGGCGGGGCCCAGGCTCGGCGGTACGGTCCAGGTGGCGCGGCTGGCGCCCAGGCATGCCGGCATCGGCGACGTGGTCGACTGGCTGGAGGGCGAGATGGAACGGCGCGGCGTGACCGTCCTGCTCGATACCTGGGTCGAGAAGGCATTCATCGAGACCCGGCGGCCGGATGTGGTGATCCTGGCGACGGGCGCTGTGCCCCGCATGGATGGGAAACAGTCGCCGGTTCCCGATGTGGAGGTCGGCGGCGTCAGGCAGGACCATGTGGTTTCGACCGCGCAATTGTTGACCGGCCGCCACAACCAGATCGGCGGCACGGCGCTGGTGCTCGACGACGTGGGCGGCTACGAGGGCATCGGCGCCGCCGAATTCCTGGTGGAGAAAGGCGCGACGGTGACCTTCGTCACCACCAAGGAGACCTTCGCACCCAAAATGACGGTGCCCGGTGTCGCCGTGCCTGCGCTGGAGCGTCTCAACAAGGACGGGCGCTTCAGGCTGGTATCCCGGGCCTATCTGAAGGATATCGGCGCGGAAAATGCCGTGGTCGGCTCGCTGGAAGGCTGGCCCGACATGACGGTCCCGGCTGAAACGGTCGTGCTGGTGACACCCAACCGGCCCAACAATGCATTGGCCGAGGCGATCGAGGCGCTGGGAATTCCCGTCCATGTGGTGGGGGACGCCATCGAGCAGGCATTCCTGCCAGCGGCGTTCCGTACGGCCAACCTTGCCGCCCGGGCGATATAGCCCGCAGCGCTGCACGCGGCCAGGGTAGCCGTGCGGGGCGTTATTCCGGCAATTCGAGACGCGCCCGCTCGTAGCCCGACCGACCGACCAAGATGAGGAGCCAGGCGATGGCCATCATGGCGGGCAGCAGCACCAGCAGCGATTGCCGCAAACCGCCTTCGGTGAACAGGTAGTCGGTTCCCAGTGCGATTAGCAGCGGCCCGAACGCGACCCCGAAAGCGCCGTTGATCAGATAGAGCACGGCGGTCATCTGTCCCCGGAACTGGTTGGGCACGATGGCCTGCAGCGTGCTGGGAATGCTGGCGACGATGAGCGGCAGGATGAACATCAGCGCGGCCAGGCAGACCAGGCTGGCGATCGCCGAATCGACCTGGGGCCAAAGGACCAGCACGGGGATTCCCAGCGCGATGCCGATCACCATGACATTGTACCTGCCGCCGCGGCCGGAACGGGTGGCGAAGTAGTCGCTAAGATAGCCGCCCACCATGCCGCCGGGAAGACCGGCGATGATGTTGATCAGGCCCAGGGTGGTGCCGATGGTGGCGACCGAATAGCCAAAATACCGGACGTAGAGCGCCGTCATCCAGGCGACGACCGCGTAGGACACCAGCGCCACGAAGCCGGCGCCCAGCATCAGGCAGACCAGGATCGTCCGGTGCCGGCGCGAATAGCTCCAGATGGTCATGGCGACCGACGAACCGGCCGCGACATGCGGCACGGTCTCGCGCCGGGCCGGTTCGTCGACGAACAGCAGCAGCAGGGCGATCACGAAGCCCGGCAGGGCGGCGGCGAAAAAAGTGAGCTGCCAGCCATAGGTGGCGCCCAGCAGCGGCAGATCGACCTGCTCGGCGCCGGGAATCAGATTGGCCATGCCGGCGCCGATCAGGTACGAGCAGCCCGAGCCCAGGGTGATCGACATGACGATGCAGGCCATGGCCCGGCCGCGCAGCCGCGGCGGGAAATAATCGGCGATCATCGAGAACGCGGCGGGCGCGAGGCAGGCCTCGCCGATGCCGACGCCCGCGCGGGCGGCGAAGAGGGTCCAGAAATCCGTCGCCATGCCGCAGGCCAGGGTCATCACGCTCCAGGCCAGAACGCCCGCGATGACGATATTCCGGCGGTTCCGCCGGTCGACCAGCCGGCCGATGGGCAGGCCGAACAGGGCATAGAACACGACGAAAGCCATGCCCTGAAGCAGGCTGATCTGGGTGTCGGTAACGCCCAGCGTCTCGCGGACCGGCTCGCTGAGAATGTAAAGCAGGTGCCGGTCGATGAATGCGAATACCGTCGCGATCGCGAGGACGCCGACAGCCTGCCATGCCTTGGAGATCGGCGGGTAGGCGGCTTCAGCGGCGGCGCCTGATTGCGCCGTCACTCGGCGGCTGCCTGATTGGCCACGAATTCATCCCTCAGCCGGTATTTCTGGATCTTGGTGGAGGACATGGGCCATTCGGTGACGAAACGCACATGTCGCGGCACCTTGAAGCTGGCGATCCTGCCCTTGCAGAAATCGATGATTTCCTGCTCGGTGACAGTGGCGCCCGGCCGAAGTTCGATGAAGGCCGCAGGCACTTCGGCCAGGCGATCGTCGGGAACCCCGACAACCTGCACCAGCTTTACCGCCGGATGGTTGGAGATAAAGGATTCGATCTCGACGGCGGCAACGTTCTCGCCGCCGACCTTGAGCATGTCCTTCAGCCGGCCGAGGAAGAAGATCTGGCCGGAATCGTCGACCATGCCCAGGTCGCCGGTCCGGAACCATCCATCGCGAAAGGCTTCGGCGGTCTTTACCGGATCCTTGTAATAGCCGTCGAACACCGCGTAGCCCTTGATCACCAGTTCGCCGCGCGCGCCGCGGGGGACGTCTTTGCCGGTTTCGGGATCGGTGACGCGCACCTCGATGCCGGAGAACGTGGTGCCGCAAGCGCGGGTGCGGTGATCCTCGCTGTCATCCGGGTGGCCGAAGGCGACGACGCCGCACACTTCGGTAAGGCCATAGGCGGCGGTCTGGCTGGCCTGCGGGAACGCGGCCGCGAACTGCCGCATCAGGTCGGGCGGCGCTACATTGTTGATGCGTTTCACGCTGCCGAGATTTCGCGCCTTGAAGTCGGGATGATTGACCAGCGCGGCAGTGATGGTCGGGAACGCCGCGAACAGGACCGTCGCCTTCTCTGCTTCGATCAGCCGCAGCGCTTCGCCCGCCTCGAAATGGGTGGTGGTGATGAATGTGCCGCCGGCATCGAACAGGGCGGCCATGGGCAGGATGGTCGACATGTGAAACAGGGGCAGCGGGTCCCACAGGCGGTCATCCGGGCCCATCAGATATTTCTCACGGTTCATATTGATGCCGTTGCGCACCAAATGCTCGTGGGTGATGGGGCAGCCCTTCGGATTGGCCGTGGTGCCGGAGGTGTACATCATGATGCACGGGTCCTTCAGCGCAATGGCGACACGCCTGTGCTCGACGTCATCCTCGGAAGCGCCAACCTTCAGCGCCTCGAAGTCGCGCCAGCCCATGAAGCCCGCAGGCGCCGCGCCGCCATACATGATGATGCTCCACAGCAGCGGCGCGCCGCTCAGGTTCAGTCGGCGCGTATCGTTCTGGTCGTTCAGGTCTGGAAACGCCTCGCCGAGCACCGCGGCGAAGTCGGCATATTCCGAGATCAGGTCGCTGGTGAACAGGGCGACCAGATCGGCGTTCTCGATCACATAACCCATTTCATGGGCCTTGAAGCGGGCATTGATCGGTACCGCCACGATTCCCGCCAGCGCGCAGCCCAGGATCAGGTCCACATAGGGCATGCAATTGGGCATCAGGATGCCCACATGCTCGCCGGGCCGGACGCCCAGAGCGATCAGCGAGCGGGCGATTTCGTAGGCCTTGCCGACGGCCTGGCGATAGGTGCGGCGGCCTTCCGGGAACACGATGGCGTCGTTGTCCGGCCAGCGGTCGGCCGCCTTGAGCAGCAGGTCGCCGAAAGTGGTCGCCTCGATGCGATGTCGGTTCATGTCCGTCCCCGTATTCCCCGCCAAAAACAGTAGGGATGGCCGCCTGCGAAAACAACCGGCGTGCGAATGACATTGGGAATACCCATTTCTTCAGGTGGATGGTATTGGCCATGCCGTTGCTGAATGATGCTGGCTGAGCCGACATCGTCCATTATGTGTGAAGAGAGGTTGCCCGTGGTTCGCCGCGCTATCGCGTTTTCAGTCATGGCCCTGGTCGCCGCCGGTGCGGCGCACGCCCAGATCACGAGCGAATCACTCGATCCGCCGCCTGGCGGCAATTACGGCGCACCAGACGAGCCGTCCCGCCCGTCCTATGGCAGCCAGCCGCAAGCCGGACAGGGGTATGGCAGGACGGCGGACCCGGCGAACGATCCCTATGCGGATCCGTCCGCGGGCGGGGTCTATGATCCTGCCGCTGGAACAGTGCGCGGTCCGACGCGCTTGCCCGGACCGGGCGGCCCGCCGGCATACGCACCCGAGCCGCGCAGCGCGCCGCCTGCCTATGGACGCAGCGCGCCGCCTGCCTATGGACGCAGCGCGCCGGAGCCGTCATATGTGCAGGGGGCCGCTCCGGCTCAGGACGGGCAGGCAGGCGTCGGCAGCTCGTGCGACCATCTTGCCGCCGAGCTCGAGCGATTCCGCGGCCCGCCGGACAATCCCCTGCTGCCACGCGATGAAGCCTGCGCCTCGGCGCGGGCAGGCGGCGAGCCGGGAAGGCCCAATGCCGCATTCCGCCAGTGTTCGGACGATTTCTACCGGGATTACGAGCAGCAGCGCGACGAGTACCGCCGCTGCATGGAGCAGGATGCCAGCAAGGCCGAACAGCGCCTTGAGCAGCGCGCCCTGACCGTGGACGCGGCCCGCAGCGGCTATGGCGGCACCGCGCCGCAGATGGCCGGCCCCTATGCCCGCCCGGGCGCGCCCGGCTGGCTCGGCGTGCAGATCGGGGCGGTGTCGCCGCAGGCGGCCTACCGGCTCGGCGCCGAGGGCACCCAGGGCGCCTATGTGCTCAATGCGGTGCTGGGCAGCCCGGCGCAGAAGGCGGGCCTGCAGCGCGGCGACATCATCACCGGCTTCGACGGCGAGGCCATCCTGCAGCCCAAGGACCTGCAATATCAGGCGGAACGCCTGACGGCGGGCCAGACGGTGCGGCTGGAAATCCTGCGCGGCGGCCAGCGCGAGATGCTGGACGTCCAGATCACCCCGCGGCCCTGAAGGCGGGCGGGCGGTCTACTTCTCGCCCTTCACATAAAGCTCCAGCTCGTTGTGCCAGTGGCGCAGCTGCTGTTCCTGGTCCGAATAGCGGGCACCCTTGTAGCCGCGCGACTGCACCCCCTGGTGGACATAGCCCATCATGCTGGCGTCCTGGTTGATGACGTAACCCAGGCCGTCGTCGCCGTACTTGATGTGCATGCGCTCGGGCCGCACCTTGCCCGACAGGTCGGTGCCGTCTTCGACGCCCATATAGGCGGGAACCTTGTAGTTCGGGTCGTCCACCGGGCGGATCAGCACCAACAGGTCGTAGGTCATCTGCTCGGGATCCGACCGGTGCGGCCGGAAGCGCTGGATCAGCAGGCCTTCCGGATGCGCGTTGAAGGTCACGTTCGGGAAGATCGAATAGTTCCAGTCGTCGGTGAGCTGGTTATCGGTGAACTCGCTGTAATCGATGCCGCGCTTGGCCGCCCAGGCGCGCTTGGCTTCCTGGAGCACCCGACGGGCGTCGTTGGGCTGGCCCCGGAACTGCTCGGGGGTCACATCCACCTCGGACAACAGGTATTTCAGACCCTCGTTCAGCGTTTCATGGTCGTCGAGCTTGGGGCTGATCTCGCCGAATTTCAGCAGCTGGCGGCTCATGCCGTTGGGATAGGTGTCCCACTGCACCTCGCGGTCGTTGAAGAACGACAGGATCTCGGGGTGCACCGCATGGACGTGATAGACCTCGATGAATGCATCGTGGCCGATCTTCCAGTTGCAGGGCCAGGGCGTCTCCAGGTCCTTCACCACATGCATGTCGGCGAAACGGTAGGCCTTCATGTGCTCGACCAGCGGACCGATGAAGTCCAGCAGGGGCCCGGCGTTCAGGTCCATGTTGATGAAGATGAAGCCGTCCCACAATTCGCAGCGGACCTGGCTCAGCGGCGGATCGTCGGCGACAACGGCGGTGCGGAAGGTTTCGCGGTCCTGGATGTTCTTCAGGGTGCCGTCCAGGTTCCACTCCCACGAGTGGAAGGCGCATTTGAACGAGGCGGCATGGCCGAACTCGCTCATCACCAGCCGGTTGCCCCGGTGATGGCACACATTGTAATAGGCCGAAATATCGTTCGGGCCCGTGCCGTGCCGGGTCACGATGAAGCTTTCCGGGCCCAAATCGTATTTGAAGTAGTCGCCAACTTCGGGGATGTCCTTGGCGACGCCGGCCAGGGTCCAGATACGGGTCCACATATTGTCCCATTCCCGTTTGGCCCATTCCCGCGAGACATAGCGGTCGGTGGAATAGGAGCGGTCGCCGTAGTCCTGATAGGGCGCGAGCGCCTCGGGCGAACCGGGCTCTGCACCAGGATTGAGCGCAAAGCTGCGGGCGGCCGGAAAGTCCATCTTGTTCATCATACGTCCCCGTGAAGTCGTCCCCTGAAACGAGAATGGCAAATTCCGTTCCCTGATTCCAGTCGCGCGTGCTGAATACCGGCGTCGAAGTCGAGAGTCAGGTCAGGTAGCGCCGGCGCAGATACCAGATCTCGGCGATGCCCAATCCCAGCAGGATCAGGCAGACGCTCCAGAACGCCTTCGGACTTTCGGCGGACGGAATGCCGGCCACATTGATGCCGAGCAGACCGGTTAGCAGGGTGAGCGGCAGGAACACCACCGAGACCATGGACAGCAGATACATGTTGGCCTGCATGCGGTCGTTGACGCGGGCTTCCATTTCCTCGTGGATCAGCTTGCCGCGTTCGCGGATCGCGTCCAGATCGGCGACCGAGCGGCTGGCATCGTCGGCCACGTCGCTCAGCCGGCCGCGGGTCTGGACGTCGATGTCGAGTACCCGCTGGCCGGCGAGACGCGCGAGCGCCATCTGCTGCGGCGCCACGTAGCGGTGCAGCGCCACGGCGCGACGGCGCAGGCCGTTCAGGCGGGCGCGGGTGGCGGCGCTGCGGTCCTCGACCATGTCATGCTCGAGCATGTCCATGTCGTCATCGATGGCGGTGATGGCGGGTTCGACCCGCTCGATCAGCCGGTGGGTCAGCCGCGCCAGCAGCCCGCCGATCGAGGTGGGGACATGGCCGGCGGCAAGCTGTTCGCGAATGTCGCGGGTTGCCTTTATCCGGTAAAGGCGCACGGTGATCAGGCGCCGTGCCTCGATCCAGACATGGAGCGGCGTCATCTCCTCCTCGCAGGTCGGGTCCAGGTTGATGCCGCGCAGGTCGAGCATCAGCCCATTCACGAATTCGGTGCAGCGGGGCCGTGATTGCCGCGCCAGCAGGCCCTCGACGACAACGGGGTCGAGACCGCTTTCACGTGTAAGCCATTGCCGGGTATAGGCGGCGTTCTGCTGCAGATGGATCCAGACGAAGCCGCTACCTTGGCCAGCCGCGGTCAGATCGTCCCAGTCGACCAGGCGGGCGCGGCCTTGGCCGTCGAAGCGGTAAGCGGATATCAGGCCGACGCGATCCAGCATGATGCCGGTCTAGCAGTCCCTTGTTTCAGTTCCGTGACGCCCGACCACGGCCTTTCGGAGCCTGCGGTGTGAGACGGTGGGGCCGCCGCGCCGCCGCAGACCAGTGCATCAGAAAAAGTCACAAGTGATGGAACGCACAGCTGCGTTGCAGGGAAGCGGGATGGAATGCCCTTTGCACTCCGATATAACGTGCGCCTGCAACCTACCCACGGAAGGTCAATCCAATGAAAAAGATCCTGTCGCTCGCCGTTGTCGGCGCCCTCGCTGTGGCAAGTATTGGCGCCGCCCAGGCCGCCGACATCCGAGGCCGCATCGAGAAGGTCGACGTCGAGAACAACGTCATTCACCTGACCAACGGCATTGAACTGCACTATGACGACGAGGTCAACGAGGCCGACCTGACGCCGGGCAGCTCGATCCGCGCCCGGTACGAGTCGAGAAGGGGCCTGTTCGAGGTTTCCTCGCTGAAGATCACGTCGAAGAAGTAACAGGGCCGGTTTCACGGCCAGGAAAGGGCGCGCTTCGGCGCGCCCTTTTTGATTCAGCGCGGCTCTTCCGCCGGGTTGGCCTTGATCTTCGACATGGGCGTGGGCTCGTCGAAGCAGACCATCAGCACCATCGGGCCATCCGACGCGGCCGCGTGCAGTGTTTTCGCCGGGACGATACAGAGATCGCCGCCCTTGAGGTCGTAGCGGATGCCGGCATCCTCGTCGAAGACACTGATGGTGCCTTCCAGCAGGAACAGGTGATTGTTGTAGGGGTGCCAGTGCGGCGCTTCGCGCTGCAGTGCCTTTTCATGCACCGACGTCAACGGCCAGAGCCTGCGGGCCTTGAGCTGGTCGTAAACGCCTTCGAGCCCGGAAAAGCAGTTCCGTTCCACAGTCATCGCCATTGCGAACCTCCCCGTTGCAAGCGGTCCAGCCTAGCGCGCCTCACGCCGCAATGAAATCGGCAACGCCGCATTTCTTCGCGTTGACCGGGCACGAAGTGTGCGCCTAACGTCAGGTACGCCAAAACGGGGACATCATGACAGCATCAAGACCCATACCGCCCGAAGCCGAGATCGCCGGCATCGTTGGCCACACCTTTCCAGGCGGCACCTATACCGTCGAGCACTGGGAAAACTTTCTGCTGACCGAATGCACCGGCGCCGATCTGCTGCCAGGCGGGATGGTGCATCCCGTGGTGCTGTTCCACATGCCGATCCTGGGCAGCAAGACCACCATCGGCGAGATGTTCGCCCTGGGGCAGGCCGAGTCCGATTTCTCCATCGGCATCGAGAGCTATGACTGGGAAATGTTCGTGCCGCTGAAGGAGGATGTGCCCTACAACATCTCGGGCAAGATCATCTCGGCCTCGCGCCACACCTCGCGCAACGACCGGCTCTACGACCGCATCCAGTTCCAGTTCGAGGTGGCGCAGGCCGACGGCACCCTGGCGGCGCGGACCACGATTACCTGGCATTACCGGAGGGGCCTGCTGTGAACGTCAAGACAGGCGACAGGATTCCCGACTGGGTGATGGAAAGCGTGCGGCCCGAGCGGATGCGCACCATGGCCGCCATCCTTCGCGATCCCAACCCGGTGCACTGGGACCGCAATTCGGTGGACGCGCTGGGCTTCGGGCAACACACCATCAACCAGGGTCCGCTGGGCCTCAGCTACATGATCAACATGCTGCATGAATGGGCCGGTCCCGGCGCCATAAAGCGCCTGGTGATGACCTTTCCCATGGCCGTGCTGGACGGCGACCATATCACCGCCAAGGGCGTGGTGACCGGGGTGCGCGAGGAGGGCGGCGTGACGCTGGCCGAGTGCGACATCTGGCTGGAGCGGCCGGGCACCGAGCCGCCGCTCAAGGGCACCGCGACCGTAGCCCTGCCGGGCTAAAAAATATTCATGGATGCTGGTTCGGTGCTTCCCTTTGGCGCCGTTTTGCCGCATGAGTCGGGCAGACACCAATCCAGGGAGACGTCATGGTCGATTTCCGCAAATCCTATCCGCTGTTCCAGGAGGCCTATCTGGTCAACGACCTGGAAGAGTCGATCGTGAAATGGAGCCGGCTGTTCGGCGCCGGCCCGTTCCGCATGGTCCCGCACCACAAGACCGTGAAGTTCGAATACCGCGGCACGGACACCGAGGCCGACGTGTCCTATGCGTTCGGCTATCTCGGCGACATGATGATCCAGTTCATCCAGCAGCATGACGACAAGCCGTCGATCTACCGCGACATGTACAAGAAGGGCGAGGAGGGGTTCCACCACGTCGCCACGCTGGTCCACGACTTCGAGGGCGAGTTCAAGCGGTGGCAGGACATGGGCTTCGAAAGCGCCTGCCGGCTCTACGCCGACGAGGTCGACGCCTGCTATTTCGACACCCGCTCGGTCAATGGCGGCTTCACCGAACTGCACGGCGATCCGCCGCACCTGATGGGCCGCTGGATGGCGATGCACCGTGCCCACGAACTCTGGCGTCCGGGCGACAGCCCGTTCCTGACCCTGTAGGAGGCGATCATGGCTGACCCACGCAACGGTTACCCGATGTTCCAGCAGGCCTATTTCGTCAACGACGTCGAGGCGCACGCGAAGAAGTGGAGCGAGCTTTATGGCGCCGGCCCGTTCCGCATCGCGGCGCACCACAAGACCGACAGTTTCGAGTACCGCGGCCAGGATATCGAGGCCGACGTGTCCTATGCGTTCGGTTACCTCGGCGACATCATGATCCAGTTTATCCAGCAGCATGACGAGAAGCCGTCCATCTACCGCGACATGTACAAGAAGGGCGAGGAGGGTTTCCATCATGTGGCTTTCCTGGCCCGCGACTTCGAGGGCGAGTTCAAGCGCCTCGAGGACATGGGCTTCGACTGCGCCACCCGTCTGCATGCCGACAATGTGGACGCGGCCTATTTCGACACGCGCTCGGTCAATGGCTGCTTCACCGAGGTCCATGGCGATCCCCCGCAGGCGATGCGCGAGCGCTGGACGGCGTTGAAGCGGGCGCACCAGCTTTGGAAGCCGGGCGACAGCCCGTTCGTCGACATCCGCTGACCCGGTTTCGCTTGGCGGCTTGCCGGTGATATGGTTTTCGCGCCGCGGGCGATGGTCCGCGGCGCAGCCATATTGGGGAGAGGCGCATGGGAACCGTGAACGTCGAACAGGATCTGCCGGTGCCGGCGGACAAGGTCTGGAAGGTGCTGGCCGATTTCGCCGGCTTTCTGGAATGGACCGGCACGGACCCCGCGCGCACCATCGAGATCACCGGCGGCCCAGGCGTCGGCATGACCCGCCACCTGACCCTGCCCGGCATCGGCACCATGGCCGAGCGGCTCGACACACTGGATCATGGCACCCGCACCCAGGTCTACACGCTGGTCGCCGGCAAGCCGATCGGCATGGGCCAGTACAGGGCCACGGTGGTGGTCAGCGACCGGCCCGGCGGCTGCCGGCTGAACTGGACAGGCGTATTCGAGGCGGCGCCCGGCGCCGATGAGGCTGAGGTCGCGAAGCTGCTGGAAGGCTCCTATACGGGCATGTCGCAGGCGCTGGCCGCTGCGGCCGTACTCTAGGCCCCATGGCTGCCATTCCGGTCACCAACTCGATTTCGATCGACGACAGCGAGCTTGACGAGAGCTTCATCCGCGCCGGCGGGCCGGGTGGCCAGAACGTCAACAAGGTGGCGACGGCGGTGCAGCTGCGCTTCGACGTGCGCCGCTCGCCCTCGCTGCCCAACGACGTGGCCGTGCGGCTGATCGCGCTGGCCGGCAGCCGGGTGACCCAGGACGGCGTGCTGGTGATCACCGCCCAGAGCTACCGCACCCAGGAACGCAACCGCGCCGACGCGCGCGAGCGGCTGCTGGACCTGATCCGCAAGGCGTCAGTCCCGCCGGTCAAGCGGCGGGCCACCAAGCCGAGCAAGGCCGCGAAGGAAAGGCGGCGCGAAGGAAAGGCCCAGCGTTCCGGCGTGAAGAGCCTGCGCGGCAAGGTGCGGGACGAATAGCATTCCCCGGCTGAGATGACGCCAAATGGATGCATCGAGCCCGATCCGCCGGTGTCCTACGTGCCGGATTGTGCGTGGCCGTCTGGGATGCCTTCGCCGGAATGAGGGTTATGGTGCGCCAAATCCGGCGAATGGCTCGACTTGCGCATAGCCGATTTCCTTGCCGAAATGCTGGCTGAGGACACCGAACCAGGCGGTCTTCAGCCTGTCCTCGAAACCCGCCGGCAGCGGCTCCACGCCGTCGCGGGTGATCATGCGCCAGTAGGGTGGCCGCTGGTCGGGGTCGATTTCGTCGACCCGGCAGGTCGCCAGCAGGATGTGGTCGATGGCGGGCCATTCGTCCGACGCGTGAAAGGCGCGGGAGATGAAATAGAGGACAATGGCCGGGTCGATCGGTACGCCGAGTGGCAGCACATAAGCGAGCAGGCCGCCCGCCGTGCGCATGCCGAAGTCGATCCGCGACTGCTTGATCTGCTTGTTGGCGGCGATCAGCCCAGCCGGCAGGTTGAGGGTGACCACGCGCCGAAGCTGTTCGATGCCATCGGCCGGCAGGTCGGCGGTGTTGATCTGGCCGCGGCCCGTCACCAGCGGGGTTTCGTAGGTGAACAGCCAGCGATTGTACATGTCGTAGAGGCTGGAGACGAACTGCTCGGCGCCGAGCTGGTCGTCGTAGAGCATCCGTACCTCGGCGATGATGCCTTCGGGGCGGAAGTTCACGTCGGCCTGCTTGCCGGTGGGCTTGTTACCGGTGATGGCATACGGCGTCTTGCCGCCCGCCTTTTCAAGGGCGAGCACCATGGCGTCGTGGAGTTGGTCCATCCTCATCCGCGGTCCGTCTGGGCCAGCCGGCTCATCTGGCTGGGATAGCGCTCGCCGACCGCCGCGCCGACGGGGAACAGGGTCTCGAGCTCGTCCATGGTGGCCTTGTCCATGGGAATGTCGAGGGCGCCGACATTCTCTTCCAGGATTTCGACCCGCTTGGTGCCCGGGATCGGCGTGATGTCGTCGCCCTTGGCCATCACCCAGGCCAGCGCAAGCTGCGCGGACGTGCAGTGCTTCGACAGCGCGATCTGGCGCAGGCGGGTGACCAGCGCCAGGTTCTTCTCGAAATTGCCCTGGGTAAAGCGCGGCAGGAACGAGCGCATGTCGCCCTTGGCGAACTGGGTGGCCGGGGTCAGCGTGCCGGTCAGCATGCCCCGGCCCAGCGGGCTGAAAGGAATGAAGGCGACGCCCAACTCGCGGCAGGTTTCGATGATCCCGCCCTCGGGCTCGCGGTTCCAGAGCGAATATTCGGACTGTACCGCCGAGATCGGGTGAATGCGGTGGGCGCGGCGCAACGTGTCCGAGTTTACTTCACACAGGCCGATGGCGCGCACCAGCCCGCTGGTCACCAGCGCGCCCATGACGTCGACCGTGTGCTCGATGGGCACGTTGGGATCGACCCGGTGAGCGTAATAGAGGTCGATATAGTCGGTGCCGAGCCGCTGGAGGCTTTCCTCGCAGCGGGCGCGGACCACTTCAGGCCGGCCATCGACCGACAGCGCGCCCTTCTCGCCGGGGACGAAGCCGAACTTGGTGCAAATCTGGACCTGGTCGCGCACAGGCCCGAGCACCCGGCCGATCAGTTCCTCATTGTGGCCGTTGCCGTAGACATTGGCCGTGTCGAGGAATGTGACCCCCATCTCGACGGCGCGGCGCAGGGTCATTTCCGCCTGGCCCTCTTCGGGCGTACCATAGGCGGCCGACATGCTCATGCACCCCAGGCCCAGGCGCGAAATCTCAACATCGGAAAATGGTAATTTGCGACGGTTCATCGGTACTTCCTTGTGTCGTGCTTGGACGGAATTTGCACCCTCCGTGTGGCGGACGCAACCGGTGCCCGTGGCTTTTGCGTGACGGCAGCCGATGTCAGCGCCTATGAAGTAAGACATGGTGTCTTCTCCGGAATCAGAGCGCCGAACAAGATTGCGGCGCCGAGTGGCGGTCGCCCGCAGGCGTTGGGTCCGGCGTATCCTGTTTCTGGCGGGCGGGCTGGTGGTTGGCGCAGCCGCCGTGCTGCTGGCGATCTGGGGCGACTGGGCACAGGAGCGATTCCATGGGGTGCTGGCCTATTCGCGCTACTGGGCGCTGGTCGTCACGCCCTTGGGTTTCGCGGTGGTGGTGTGGCTGACGCGGCGGTTTTTCCCCGATGCACAGGGGAGCGGCATCCCGCAGGCCATTGCCGCGCGCGCCATCACCGATCCGGAGACACGGGGCAGGCTGGTCTCGCTGCGCATGGCCGCCGGAAAGATTTTCCTCACGCTCCTCGGGATGCTGTCCGGTGCCTCGACGGGGCGCGAGGGCCCGACGGTGCAGGTCGGCGCCTCGATCATGTTCGCTGCGGGACGGCTGTCGCCGCGGCGTCAGGCCGGTCTGATCCTGGCGGGATCGGCGGCGGGCGTGGCTGCGGCCTTCAACACGCCGCTGGCCGGCATCGTCTTCGCCATCGAGGAAATGAGCAAGTCGTTCGAAGCGCGCACCAGCGGGCTGATCATCGGCTGCATCATCATCGCCGGCATGACGTCGGTGTTCTTCCTGGGCAATTACACCTATTTCGGCGTCAGCCATGCGGCGCTGCATGACCGCGGCGTGTGGATGGCGGTGCCGCTGTGCGGGGTCGTTGGCGGACTATTGGGCGGCGGCTTCAGCAAGGTGGTGGTGACCATGTCGCGGGGCCTGCCGAATCGGGCCGGCGCGCTGATAAAGGCCCGTCCGGTGGCCTTTGCGGCAGCTTGCGGGCTGGCTGTCGCCTGTTGCGGTCTGCTCTCGGGCGATGCGATCTACGGCACCGGCTATCATCAGGTCGATCAGGTCCTCAGCGGTTCGGGCACGCTGTCCTGGGACTTTGGGATCCTGAAGCTGCTGGCGACGGCCATCTCATCGATCAGCGGCATTCCGGGTGGCATCTTCTCGCCGTCGCTGGCCGTGGGCGCCGGGTTCGGCTTCAACATCGCGCAGCTGTTTCCGGCCGATGCCATGGGCGCGGTCGTGCTGCTGGGCATGGTCGCCTATTTCGCCGGGGTCACCCAGGCGCCGATCACGGCCTTCGTCATCGTGACCGAGATGACCGATAATCACGACATGCTGCTGCCGCTGATGGCGGCGGCGGCAATTGCCCACGGCGCGTCCCGGCTGGTCTGCCGCGAAGGCATCTATCATGCGCTGAGCAAGGGATTCCTGCCGGCCAAACCGGCTAAAGCCGCGCCTGCTAAAGACGCGTCTTCGACTCCAGATTCAGCGTCCGGATGATCCTGAACAGGATGCCGATGTCGCCGACGAACCTGTCGAGCTGCACATTGACCGCCTTGCCGGAATAGCCCTGCACCTCGAAATGGTCCTGTCCGTTGTTGGCGGCGATGTAGAGGCTGTCGCCGTCGAACGCCGCCTGCATCTTGCTGCCCAGGCTGTTGCGCAGCTCGATGAGCTGCTGCATGAAGCCGGGCGTGAGCAGATAGCGGGCTTCCACCTGATTGGTGCCGTAGACCTCGAAGCATTTCTCGAATTCCGGGTCCTCCAGCCTGACCCGCTCCATGTCGCCCATGCCGATGCTGCCGAACCAGTTGCCGATCACGGTGGCATCCGCCTTGATAATGGTGGTGCCGTGGAACCGCTTGGCGAAGGAGAAGCTGAACACCGGCCCGCGGAAGACGGTCACGTCCCGCTTGTTCTTGCCCGAGCCGCTGACCTGGCGCAGGTGCAGATCGGTCATCTCCAGCCGCACGCCCTCATAGACCCCCGAAACCTGGTCCTCCCGGCCATCACGGTTGTGGCTGGGCAGCAGGCCGACGCGGCGCAACTCGGGGATCGGGTCGTGCCGCGGCACCAGGCAGAAGTCCAGGCCGAAGAAACCGCACAGGCGCGTGACCAGCTTTTCCTTCACCACCTTCTGGTGCCGGATGATCGGATGCTGGATGAATGCCCAGCTGCCGCCAACCGCGACAAAGGCGGCAAAGATCAGGAAGTCTCCGGGCAGATAGAGCCAGACAAGCCCGACGCCGAGCAGGGCCAGCGGAATAAACCACGACGCACGCTTCAGCGCGGCATTGCGGGCTTCGTGGCGCGCCGCTTCCAGCTCGCCGATGATGGGGTCGATTTCCCGGGCGCGGAATTCATCGAATCCGGTGAGCCAGGGCGCGGCGTCGTTGGCCATGGGGCGCAGCCTACTTCATATGGTCGGCCACATTGACCGGCGCGCGGGCCGCCGCGTCCTCGACCTCGTAGAACGGCATTTTCTGAACGCCGACCATGCCGGCGACGAGGCTGGACGGAAAGATCTCCACCGCATTGTTCAGGTCGGTGACCGACGAATTGTAGAAGCGCCGGGCGGCGGCGATATGCCCCTCGACCTCGTTCAGGGTCCGCTGGGCGGTGACGATGGTCTCGGACGACCGCAGTTCCGGGTAGTTCTCGGCAATGGCGAGCAGGCGGCCCAGGCCCATGGAAAGCTGCTGTTCGGCCTTGAGATGCTCGCGCACCGCGTTGGGGTCGTCCGACCTGTAAGGCTGCTGCGCCTGGGTCCTGGCGGCAACGACGCTTTCCAGCAACTCGCGTTCGTGGGTCATGAACTTCTGCGCCAGCGTCACCACGTTGGGGATCAGGTCATGGCGCTGGCGGAGCTGGACGTCGATGGTCGAGAGCGCCTCGCGCGCATTGTTGCGCCGCGTGATCAGCTTCACGTAGAGCATGTAGAACACAAGCACGAGCACGCCGACGGCGATCAAAGCATAGAGCATGGTTCCCCCTCCTGTTGACCCGGGCGATGGTGGATGGTTGCCCGCCGCGATCATCGGCTATACTGGCCGCGAACTCAATGCGGGGTAGAACAATGCGTTACCTACACACCATGCTGCGCGTCGGCGATCTGGACAGCGCGCTGGATTTTTTCGTGAACAAGCTGGGGCTGGAGGAGCTGCGCCGGCACGAGGTGCCGCAGGGCCGCTTCACGCTGATCTTTCTGGCGCCGCCTGGACAGCCCGACGCGCAGGTGGAGCTGACCTATAACTGGGATCCCGAGGAGTATGGCGGCGGCCGTAACTTCGGCCATCTGGCCTACGAGGTCGACGATATCTACGCGCTGTGCCAGAGCCTGATGGACAAGGGGGTTGTCATCAACCGCCCGCCGCGCGACGGCCGCATGGCGTTCGTCCGCTCGCCGGACAATATCTCCATCGAGCTGCTGCAGAAGGGTCAGGCGCTGCCGCCCGCCGAGCCTTGGGCCAGCATGGACAATACAGGCGAGTGGTAGGTCACTCGCCGCGCAGCGGGGCAAGCAGCTCCGGGCGCGCGGCCAGGGCTTTGGCGAGACGGGCCGTCCGGATGCGGATGCCCTCGTCGTTCAGGTGATACTGGGTGTCGCTCATATATTCGACAGGGAGCATGGCCAGTTGGGGTGCGCCGATGACCGGGATGCCGAGGTGTTCGTAGAATCGTCTAATTTCGGCAAAACCAGGCATCGTGAGGTATTCCTTGAAAGCTAGAGTGTTCGGCCAAGTCGAAATCAGTTCGATCTGGTTTTGACGTGCCCACTTGGCGAAATCGGCGATCTCTTGCGCGGCGGCTCCATCAGCTAGGATAACGACCTGCATGGGCCGGTACAGGGCGACGCGACGCGCATGTGCCTCGCCGGTTTCGGGGAAATGTCCCTTCGGCTGATCACCCCAGGCGGAATATTCCGGAAGGCTGGTCGGCTTTGCTGGCGCGAGCGCAAAAGTAATGCGATCCAGCAGCGCGGAAAGTGGAAAGCCGACCATAATTCGGATTTGTTCGACCATGCTGTACTGCTTCAGATAGTCGTGGCCGCAGCCATACATGACATCAAGCGAGACGTCGGTTGGCTTGTCGAGCAGATATGCGGAATATTCGAAGGTAAGCAGCACCGAGTCGCCGGGGCGGAGGGCTTTCTTTGCCAGGAAGAGGTCGAACCCCGGCCCGAACGAGCCATGTAAACCAAAGTTCTGCGCTCGGATGCCCAGCATTTCACTGATCGTTTTGGCCTTGATGCCCTGCGTGGTTCCCGAGCCGCCGACAATGAGCATTTTGGGCGAAGGTGCCGCCTGCGCCAGGGCGATGCGCTGGTCAATCATGGAGCACATGCCGATAGACCGCTTGGTAGGCATCTTTAAGGCGAGTTTGGCAGCGCCCAGATTTATCGCCATGGCGGCAGCCAGCACAGCGACAGCGATGATGGAGAATTTTCCTGCGTTCCGATGCATGGGGCTGGTCCGCGTCAAAACTGGAAGTACAGGAATTCAGAGGCGGGTGCCCCATTGATCAGCCTCACGCCTACGAACAGCAACAGGCCGGTGATGCAGGCCAGCGTCGTGGTGAAGGTCAGGCCACGCCGCCGTGGGAATGGCTTCGGCCTGGACCTGGCGCGCTCTGCCCAGCCGGCCTCCAGCGTTTCCTGATCAGTGGCGATGGGCTGGAACGCCAGCAACCTCAAGGCGCTGGGCGCGAACAGGGCGATAGTTCCGGCGCCCAATATCCAGACTATGCCGGTATAGAACTCCATGCGGCTGTTCTCGGCGAAAAAATGCACATTATCGACAGTGACGCCGAACCTAGCGAGGACCTGCGCCATCTCGAGCGGCAGGCCGGTGTCGCCCAGGAACAGCATGGAGTGATAGAGCGAGGCCGCCGTCGCCAGCGAGTCGGCGCGGAACGGCACCCAGGCAACGATAACGGCGAGGTTGGTGAGCACCAGCGCCAGCCAGCTCCAGGGCAGTTTCAGGCCGCTTCGGGTCCATGCATGATTGACGATCAGGTACAGGCCATGCAGCCCGCCCCAGAGCACGAAGGTCCAGGCCGCGCCGTGCCACAGGCCGCCCAGCAGCATGACGATCATCAGATTCGCCAGCCGCTGGCCTTCGCCGTGCCTGTTGCCGCCCAGCGGCACATACAGGTAATCGCGCAGGAAGCGCGAGAGGGTCATGTGCCAGCGCCGCCAGAAGTCGACGATACTTCGCGCCTGATAGGGCGAATCGAAATTGGCCGGAAAGCGGATGCCGAACAGCAGCGCCAGTCCCATGGCCATCTCGCAATAGGCCGAGAAGTCGAAATAGATCTGCAGGTGATAGGCCAGCGCGGTGAGCCACGCGACCATGGCCTCGAGCTGCTCGCCGGCTGCCACCCGGGCGAAGCGGGCGGCGGCGAAGGCGCCGACGCTGTCGGCGATCACCACCTTTTTCACCAGGCCGACAGCGAGCAGGAACAGGCCGGCATTGAATGCCCCGCCATTCCACTTGCGGCCTTCGGGAGACTCGAACTGGCTCATCATCTCGCGGTGGTGAAGGATCGGCCCCGCGATCAGGTGCGGAAAGAAGGTGACGAACAAGGTGTAATTGACGATGCCGGGCTGCGCCGCCTTGCCCTGCCTGCGGTCGACCAGGAAGGCGATCTGGGTGAAGGTGAAGAACGAGATGCCGATGGGCAGGACGATCTGCCGCATGGCAATCTCGAAGCCGGTCAGGGCTTCAACGTTGTCGACAAAGAAGTTGGCGTATTTGAAGAACGCCAGCAGCCCCAGATTGAATACCAGGCTGGCGATGAAGACCGACTTTCGCCGGTCGGGCCCGATGGCGCGGGCGAGCAGATAATTGACGGTGATCGATCCGGCCAGCAACGGCAGGAAGCGGATATCCCAATAACCGTAGAAGAACAGCGAGGCCGCCGCCAGCCAGCCCATGGCCCAGCGCCCGTCGGTCCTTGGCCGCAGCAGATGGAAGATGACGAGGACGACAGGCAGGTAGACGAACAGGAAGACGTTGGAATTGAAAAGCACCTGATCGGCCCCCCGATGCGAATGCGGGCTCATCGGCACATCCGGGCCGATCGCATGCGCGAGCGGCGCACGCTAGCATTTCGGACCGGCGGCGCAAAGGGTCAGGCGGACCGGGTGCCTTGGCGGGG
The DNA here is from genome assembly GCF_039655875.1 of Emcibacter sp. SYSU 3D8. Lineage (NCBI taxonomy): Bacteria > Pseudomonadati > Pseudomonadota > Alphaproteobacteria > Emcibacterales > Emcibacteraceae > Emcibacter > Emcibacter sp. SYSU 3D8. The sequence goes on from NZ_JBBYXK010000004.1 coordinate 356,226, forward strand.
CGACGGCGCATAGCGGCCGGCGGCGATGCCGGATAACCGGGCGATGGTGGCTTCGGCTTCGGCGACCACCTCGCGGACGATATCGCCCGCCGCCGGGATGTCGTGGATGGCGCCGGCGCCCTGGCCGGCGGCGGTGGCGTCGCGGCTGGGGTCATAGGCGCTGGTGTCGCCCATCAGCGGGCGCATGACGCCCGCGTCGCGCGAGGCGCGGCCCTGTTCGCCGAATGGCCTGATGTCTTGCGGGCGGGACTCCCAGTCGGTGGTCCACTCGTTCCGGATCACCCGCATGGGTTTGCCCGAATAGGAGCGCGAGATGACCGTGTCGATGTCGGCGGCGTCGATGATCGCCTGCTTGTAGCCCATGGCGGCATGCGCCTCGCGCGAGGCGATGAAGCGGGTGCCGATCCACACGCCCTGCGCGCCCATCGCCAGCGCCGCCGCCAGGCCGCGCCCGTCGGTGATGGCGCCGGCGGCGACCACCGGGATGTTCACCGCCTCGACCATCTGCGGGATCAGCGCCATGCCGGCGACCTGGCCGGTGTGGCCGCCGCCTTCCGTGCCCTGGCCGATGACAATGTCGATGCCGGCCTGCTCGCCCTTGACCGCATGCTTGACCGCGCCGCACATCTGGATGACGACGATGCCGGCCTCGTGCAGCACCTGGAGGATCGAGGAGGGCACCCCCAGGCCCGAGATGAACGCCTTGGCGCCTTCCTCGATGATGATGTCGACCGAGCGGGTCAGCGAGTCCGGAATGGCGGCCAGCAGGTCGACGCCGAAGGGCTTGTCGGTCAGGTCCTTTACCCGGCGCATCTGATCGCGAATGCCGTCAGGCGGCACCGACGCCATGCCCAGCGAGCCGAAACCGCCCGCCTCGGAAACCGCGGCGCATAATTCGGCGTAGGAAACGCCGCCCATGCCCGCCAGCATCACCGGATGTTCGATACCCAGCATTTCGCACAACGGCGTCTTCAGCCCCATGATCCCTCCATTCGATTCAGAGGCGACATTACCATCTGGAAACATCCGGCGCCATGGCCCGACATTCACCGTCATCCGCGCTTGGTGAAAGCGCGCAAACCACTCTAGGATGCCTGCCGGATCAGTGAAGCGGGGAGAGACCGATGGCTTTCACATACGACGAGATCAAGGCGCGCACGGCGAAGGGCGAATATTCCTACGGCGACCGGGAAACCATGCTGTATGCGCTGGGCCTGGGGATGGGGCGCGCGCCGCTCGACCCGCAGGAGTTGCAATATACCTACGAGAAGAACCTGAAGACCGTGCCGACGATGGCGGCGCTGTTCGGAGCCCGCGGCAACCTGCTGGAAGGTGTCAACTACACCATGGTGGTGCATGGCGAGCAGCGGATCACCCTGCACCAGCCGCTGCCCTGGAAGGCCGACCTGCTGGTCGAGGCACGCGTCGCCGAGGCGCTCGACAAGGGCGCCGGCAAGGGCGCCGTGATCTACATGGAAACCAAGACCCGGCTGAAGGACACGGGCGCGCCGGTGTCCACGTCGATGTCGAGCATCTTCGCGCGCGGCGACGGCGGCTTCGGCGGCCCGAACGGCCCGGCGCCGGCCGAGACCCACCAGATCCCGGACCGCAAGCCGGACGCCACCTGCGAGCTGGCGACCCGCGAGGACCAGGCGCTGCTGTACCGCCTGTCGGGCGACCGCAATCCGCTGCACTGCGACCCGGACGTGGCGACGGCGGCGGGCTTCCCGAAACCGATCCTGCACGGCCTGTGCACCTATGGCGTGTCGTGCCGGGCGGTGCTGCAGACCATCTGCAATTACGATCACACCCGGATCACGGCGTTCGATGCCCGGTTTTCGTCGCCGGTCTATCCGGGCGAGACGGTGATCGTCGACATGTGGGTCGATGGCAACGTGGTCTCGTATCGCAGCCGGCTGAAGGAGCGGGACGTGATGGTGATCAATAACGGCCGCTGCGTGCTGAAGGACTGATCCATGCGATTGCTGCGCTATGGCCCCAAGGGTCTGGAGAAGCCCGGGATCATCGACCGGCACGGCGCCATACGCGACCTGTCGGGCGTGATCCGCGATCTGACCCCCTCGGCCCTGTCCGATGGTGCCCTGGCGCAGCTTCGTTCGCTGGATGTTGAATCGCTGCCGCTGGTGCCGGGCAAGCAGCGCGTCGGCCCCTGCGTCGCCGGCACCGGCATGTTCCACGCCATCGGTCTCAACTACCGCGACCACGCGGCCGAGACCGGCGCGCGGGTGCCGACCGAGCCGATGCTGTTCACCAAGTCGGTCCACGCGATCTGCGGGCCCAACGACGACGTCATCCGGCCGCGCGGCTCGACCAAGCTGGACTGGGAGGCCGAGTTGGGCATCGTCATCGGCACGACGGGAAAATACATCGCCGAGGCCAACGCCTTCGAGCATGTGGCCGGCTATTGCGTGGTCAACGATGTTTCCGAACGGGAATTCCAGAAGGACCGCGAGGGCCAGTTCGTCAAGGGCAAGTCGGGTGACCATTTCGGCCCGATCGGCCCGTGGCTGGTGACCCGCGACGAGGTTCCCGATCCGCAAAAGTTGCGGATCTGGCTGGAAGTGGATGGCGAGCGCCGGCAGAACGGCACCACCGCCGACATGATCTTCGGGGTGCGGTTCCTGGTCAGCTATCTCAGCCGCTTCATGACGCTGCATGCCGGCGACATCATCACCACCGGCACGCCGGCGGGTGTAGGCCAGGGCATGACGCCGGAAACCTACCTTCAGCCTGGGCAGCGGATCCGCCTGGGCGTCGAGGGTCTGGGCGAACAGAGCCAGTTGGTGGTGCAGGACGCATAGGCAACGGGGCGTCCGCCGCCGGCTATTCCTGGCAGCTCTGAACTTCAACGGTGAGGTGGCTGATCTCGTGCACGGGCGCGAGCAGCGCCCGGTAGTGCTCCAGATCACGCGGATGGTGGGTGACCAGCGAGACGATGGCTGACCAATGTCCGGGTCCGACTCGCCAGAGATGCAGATCGGCGACCTTGTTGTCGGCGTCGCCCTCGATGGCGTCGACGACCTCCTGGCGCAGGCCGGCATCGGTCATGTCGATCAGCGTACCGCCGGCCTGGCGCATCAGACCGTACGCCCAGACCAGGATCACGGTGCCGCCGGCGATGCCCATCAGCGGGTCAACCCACCACCAGCCAAAATATTTGCCCAGCAGCAGGGCGGCGATGGCGGTCACCGAGGTGAGCGCGTCGGCGACCACATGGAGATAGGCCCCGCGCAGGTTGTGGTCATGGTGGTGGTGGCCGTGACCATGTTCGTCATGGTCGGCGGTGTGGCCGTGGCCACCGAGAATCGCCACGCTGGCCAGGTTCGTCAGCAGGCCAAGTACTGCGATGGGCAGGGCTTCGTCGAAGCCGATCACCTGGACCGATGTGAGCCGAGTCGCGGACTCCCAGATCAGCAGGGCCGCTACCATGGCGAGCGCCACGGCGCTGGCGAAGCCGGCCAGGGAGCCGACCTTGCCGGTGCCGAAGGCGAATCGCGGATCGTTGGCATGACGCCTGGCGTAGGAATAGGCGAAGGCGGCGATGCCGAGCGCGCCCGCGTGGGTGGCCATGTGCCAGCCATCGGCCAGCAGCGCCATGGAATTGAACGCCAGGCCGGCGGCGATCTCCACGATCATCACCACGAAAGTCAGGATCACGACGATCCGCGTCCGGCGTTCGGCCGCGCCCTCGCCGCCCGTTTCGAAACGGTGCGAATGGCTCCAGCGGTCGAGGTTTTCCGCATGCATGGCACAATCTCCGGTTGATCAAAACATCGTGGTCGCGCGCGATCCGAAGTGACATGTGTCACATTGAGCCGCTATAGAAAAGCCTACCGGCAAATCGAGGGGGTTTGCATGGCGGATGGCGACGGCAGACAGGTCGAACGGCGGCAGGGTATTCAGGCGGAGGCCTGGCGACTTATGGCCGAGCGTGGCTATGACGGCGTCACCATGCGCGAATTGTCCAAGCGGACCGGCATCTCCACCCGAACGCTCTATGAAATATATGGCGGCAAGGACGCGCTGCTTGGCGAAGCGTTCCGCGGCCGACTGGAGATCGTTTTCGAGCGAATCGAGGCGGCGATCGACGGCAAGGGAGTCGATCGACTGATCCAGATGAACGGGGCGATCGTCGACAGCATCGCCAGAAGCGAGAATTTTTCCCGCGCCTATGCGTCGGTTCTCGCCTCCAACAGAATCTCGATCTACACCATCGAAACGCCTGTGAAGCACTTCCTCGGGTGTCTTGAGCAGATGCGCGAGGCGGGGGATTTCCTGCCCTGGGTCGATCTGGAACTGACGGCGCGCCGGCTGCTGATGGGGCAACACGCCCTGATGATCCAGTGGGGAAACGGCACCATATCCATCGCCAACCTTGAGGGGCTGTACATGCTGGCCATGTGCGAAATGCTCATTCCCCTGACCAGCGGCGACACCCGCGACGCGCTGCAGGCCCGGCTGCAGACACTGCACCGGCAATTCACCGGGAAAGCAACGTTTTGAGCCTTGCCGGCGCCGGGTAAGTGCAATTGCAACTAAAAACCTGTTTTTATTTAAGCTTGCATGAATAAATCGCCATCGGTAACCTTCGTTCAAACGCACGGATTACCTGGGGGAGACGGGACGGCGCCAGTGGCTCGGAGGGGGGCCCCTTGCGCCGTCGACCGTTATGGGAGTTGCGATCCGGCGTGACGTCAAAGCGGGAGAAGTGTCATGAGCCGGATTTTCGGGCCTGTGATCCAGCAGGGCTATGTTGTTCCCAACATGCGCGAAGCCACCAGGCACTGGATCGACATCGGCGTCGGACCATTCTATGTGGACGAGCATCTGAAGCTGCCCGGCCTGTATTACGGCAAGCAATACGAGTTCGAACTGTCCCCCGCCTTCACCTATTCGGGCGACCAGCAGATCGAGCTGATCCAGCCTCATGGCGACGCGCCGAGCATCTACAAGGACTACCTGAAACGGGTGCCGGACGGCGGCCTTCAGCACATCGCCGTATGGGCCGACGAACCGGACGACGTGGTGAGCAAGCTGCAGGCCGGGGGTCGCCGCTTCGAGGTGACCCAGTCCTACATCGATATCACGCGGACCGACCGCAACCGGCATGTCTACCTGGATTCGATCGACCATCCGGGCACCATGGTCCAGCTGATGATGCACGATCCGCTCTACATCGAGCTGTTCGGCATGATCAAGTACGCGGCCGATACCTGGGATGGCACTGATCCAATCCGGCCCATCGGTATCCTGCTCGAAAAGCTGCTGGCGGGGACCGGCGCCGACTGGAAGCACGGCGACAGTGACTGAGACAGCGGATTCGGATTCCAGACGGGCGTTCGCGCTCGATCCCATGGGCCGCGAAGCCCGGAACCTCGCGGCGAAGGAACGGATCACCAGCCCAGCAGTGCGCCGCACGGCCGCGTCACCGGGCGGTCAAGAGGCTTGACCATGACGTTTCGAAACCGCATATAGTTTGGCATGAACGCGATGTACCGCATGCCGAACATGACGACGACCACCGCCTCCGGCGGTTGGTCTTGTGGTCGCGTGCGGTAAAATTACACCGCATTCATCAGCAAAGGCCCCGCCGGCGACGACGGGGCCTTTTCTTTTGTGCGACAGACGCCCCGCCGTGCCCTTCATCTCAAGGAGTACAGCAAATGGACGATCTCGATCACCGCAGCCTGGGTAGCAGGCTGGAGCTTTTTCACCAGCAGGACGACGCGCCCGGCATGGTGTTCTGGCACCCGCACGGCTATGCCGTTTACCGGGTGCTGGAGGACTACATCAGGCGCCGAATGCGACGCCTCGGCTATGCCGAGGTGCGCACACCGCTGGTGCTGCCGCGCGTTCTATGGGAGCGCAGTGGCCATTGGGAAAAGTTCCGCGACAACATGTTCCTCGTCGCCGACGAGGGCGGCCGCGAAATGGCGCTGAAGCCCATGTCATGCCCATGCCACGTCCAGATATTCAACAAGGGCCTGCGGTCATGGCGCGAGTTGCCGATCCGCTACGCCGAGTTCGGCCAGTGCCACCGCAACGAGCCGTCTGGCTCGATGCACGGCCTGATGCGCACCCGGGGCTTCGAGCAGGACGATGCCCATGTGTTCTGCCGCGAGGAGCAGGCCGTCGAGGAGATGGGCCGGTTCATCGACCTGCTGGACGATGTTTATACCGAGTTGGGTTTTGCAGGGTACGAGGTGGCGCTGGCCACTCGTCCGGCCGAGCGCGCCGGGTCCGACGCGCAGTGGGACTGGGCCGAGGCGCGGCTCGACGAGGCGGCGCGGTCGCGCGGTCTGTCGTTCTCGGTCAAAGCCGGCGAGGGCGCGTTCTACGGCCCCAAGCTTGAGTTCATCCTGCGTGACCGGCTGGGGCGGACATGGCAGTGCGGCACCGTACAACTAGATTGTGTGTTGCCCGAGCGGCTCGACGCGTCCTATGTCGCACCCGACGGCTCCCGCGCCGTGCCGGTGATGATCCATCACGCGGTGTTCGGCTCCATGGGCCGGTTCGTTGGCGTGCTGCTGGAGCATTATGGCGCGGCCCTGCCGTTCTGGCTCGCACCGGAACAGGTCGCAGTAGCGCCGGTGTCGGACCGGCACGGCGACTATGCACGGCAAGTATGGGAAGCGCTGGACCGTGCGAATGTGCGCGCGGTCATGCGGGACGGCAATGAAACCTTGCCGCGCCGTATCGTAGCCGCCCATGAAGCCGGTATTCCGGCGATGGCCATCGTCGGCGACCTGGAGGCTGCGGCGGGCACCGTCGCCCTGCGCCGGCGGGACGGCTCGCAGTCAGTAATGCAGCTGTCCGACGCCGTTGCGCTGCTTGCAGCGCCCGCTACCTGAGCCGCTGGCCGTTGGCGTCGCAGCGGGTTTCGGGGTGGGCACGGAGTTGCTGCAGACCGTAGTCGATCTTGGCGCAGGCATCCTTGTAGCGGGTCAGGTCGTGCTGCATGCCCCGCAGCCACTGAAGCTGGCGCGACGTGGCATCCGTCTCCTTGCGCGCCTTCCGGCGTTCGAAGTCTCGGATTGCTGTCTCGTAGGAGCGGATCTTGGACTGGCACTCCCGCAAGGCGGCCTGAACATCGTTCTCGTTGCACATCTGGATCAAGGTGCCGTCTGCACCGTAGCCTGCGGGCGCGGGCGGCTGATCCTCGAACTTGTCGGCCTGCGCAAGCGCCCCGCCGCTCCACAGCAGCAGGGCAGCCATTGCGATCGGCAGGCGACGGGGCATGCGCGCGGTCAACCTGGCTATTTCTTGGCGCCCAGGCCGGGGCCGCCGGTGCCGGCGAATTCGGGGCCGGCTTCGTGACCGAGCAGGATCTTGCCCAGGTCGCCGAACAGCGGGTGAGCGACCCAGCGATGGGTGGCGCAGCCATGACTGTCGCGCAGCTTGCGCTCCAGCGGACTCTTCATCTGCATGCCGCTGGTGCCGGCGGTATTGTGCAGCAGGTCGACCACTTCCATGCAGGCCTGTGCGCCATGGGTGCAGGCAAGGCGGGCGTTCTGGGTGGTCCAAGCGCCGGGCGCCTCGGCGCCCTTGCGCAGTTCTTCCTCGACCTCGTTCATGGCGTCGAGCACATAGGCGCGGGCGGCACGGAACTTGCCTTCCGCCTCGCCCATGCGGTGCTGGGCGATAGGACGTTCGGTCAGCTTGGAGCCGGACAGAAAGGGAATCTTGTTGTTCGCCAGGTCGACGAACGCATCGAGCGCGCCGCGCGCCACGCCCAGCGCCACGGCGACCTTGTTGTAGGACAGGCGCAGCGGGATCGGGATGCGGAATACCGGGTTGTCATAGTGCGGCGGCACGGTGACCAGCTGGACGTCGGCGTATTTCGCCGGCACCACGGCGGCTTCCGCGCGGACCGTATTGGAGCCCGATCCGCGCAGGCCGGCCATGTCCCACACATCGATAATCTCATACTGGGACTTGTGCAGGAACCACATGCGGGCATCCAGCGGGCTGCCGGTAAAGCCCTGGCCTTCCGGTACGATCGGGGCGGCCATGAAGCACCACTCGGCGTTGTAGCAGCCGCTGATGAAGGTTGCTTCGCCCCAGACCTTGAAGCTGCCGTCGGACTGCGCCTCGGCACGGGACGGCATGGAGCCGGGGCCGCCGCCGCCGCACATGATCACGCGCGGATTATCGAGATAGACTTCCCTCGCCAGCGCCGGATCCATGCCGCCTGCGGCCATGGCGTTGATTTCGGACCCGAGCATGACGTTCCAGCCCACCGATGCGTCGATGGCCGAGATGGCTTCGAGAATTTCCACGGTCTCGCAGGCACTGGCGTTCTCGCCGCCCAGTTCGGTGGGCTGCGCGAAACGGAAGAGCCCCTCATCCAGCAGTGCGTCGACCGTTTCGTTGGGCAGACGGCGGATCTTCTGCGCCTCGTCACCGCCCTTGGCGATCACGTCCTTCAGGCGGGCGATACGCTCCAGCGGTGTGCCGGACAGTGGTTTGGCGCCGTTTCCCTTCGGCGCGGCGCCGTGAACGGCTTTGGCGGTTCCTTCCATCAAGTCTCTCCATGAATGCGGACGCGCCTCGCAGCGATCCGGCCCTAGTCTCCTGCCGGGAAGCCTAGAGCGGTTTCCAGCCCAGCGAAATAACAATCAGGGCGGATCACAGGCGCTTTCCGGGCGCGCGACAGTGCACGGGACGCCGGCCTGCCGTGGAGACCGCGCTGTCCGATGCGACACAGGAGGTGTCATGACACCTCAATGCGCACCGCCGCTACCAACCCGGGTAATTGCGCCAAAAATGGCTGGAGGCCGCCGATAAATGCGGAATCGAAATAATTTCAGGAGGCCCTTCCCAGCGGAATCACCGGAACAAATAGCCGCCTGGCGCGTCCATTGCCCATCATGCGGCTGTCGCAGGCCGCAAGGTTTGATAGCGAGAAAGGAAGATAACATGTTGTATGGCAAGTTTATTGGCGCTTCGATGATCGCGATCGGCATGGGCCTCGCCGCGCCGGCCATGGCCGCCACGAGCGCTCCGGCGCCCGCCAAGGAGGAGGCCGCGCAGGCGTCCTTCACCGATGAGCAGCTGGCGTCGTTCGCGGCGGCACACGAAAAGGTCGAGGCGCTGAACAAGCAATATTCGGCGCGCGCGAACGGCGCGACTGACGAAGCCGCCAGGAAGCAGGTCACGCAGTTGAAGAATATCGATCTGGCGGACGCCGTGAAGTCCGAAGGGCTGACGACGGCCGAATACAACCAGATCTATATGGCGACCAAGGCCGATCCCGCCCTGGCGGCGAAGGTTGCGTCCATGAAGGGACAGGCTGAGCCGGATACCAAGATCCAGTAATCAGCCGGATGTGGACGGAAAGGCCCGGGCATGCCCGGGCCTTTTGCGATTCAGCGCCGGTTGGCGGTCAGGTCGAACGGGCCGCCTTTCTCGATGGCACGCAAATAGGCCGGGCGGCCGGTCACCCGGTCGAGGAATGCCAGCATTCGCGGCCTGTCGCCGATCAGGTTCGACGCCTGGGCCATCTGCAGGTTGAACGTGATGTGGAGGTCGGCGGCGGTGAACCGGTCGCCGGCAAAATAATCCCGGTTCTCAAGCATGCCCTCAATGTAATCGAGGTGCAGCTTGACGGCATTGGTGAGAAACCCGGTCGCCACCGGATTGTCGATCCCGAACATGGGAAACATCATGCTGATCAGCAGGATCGGGTTGGCCGAGCCTTCGGCGTAGTGCAGCACCTCGAGATAACGGGCATAGTCGGCCGTGTCTGGGGCCGGCATGAGCTGGCCATTGCCGTAACGCTGCACGATATATTCGATGATCGCGCCCGATTCCGCCATCACCTGGCCGTCGATCTCGACGATCGGCGCCTTGCCGAGGGGATGGACGTCACGCATTTCGGGCGGTGCGGCGAGCGTTGGTTCCCGCCTGTAGAATTCGAGCCTGTAGTCCAGTCCAAGTTCCTCCAGCAGCCAGACGATGCGCTGGGATTTGGAATTGTTCAGGTGATGAACGGTAATCATCGATGGCCTCCCCGCCGCGTGAACCGGACGCGATCATGGTGCGCGGCAGGGAGCGTGTCAAAGGGCCGCCGGCGCCCGGCGGCGCCAGCAGCCCCGTTAAGGGTCAGACGCGCCAGAGCAGCCGCCCGATGGTGTGGACGATGACGACCGCGCCGACGGAGGTAACTGTGATCTGGACGATCGCGCTCCAGGTGATGTCGAGGATGCCGCCGCCGGGGGCGATCATCATCAGGCCGATGGCGATGCAGGCGACGACGATGCAGGTGCATTGCTTGAGTTCGTGGACACGCGCCCGCAGGAAATTCCCGACGCTCGCTTCTGCCTTGTATGTGGGAAAGTGCAGCGTTGCCGCGGCGAACGATCCCAGCAGGAACAGGTCGTCGAACCCGCTGGCGTAGTTGTAGACCATCAACCAAACCCAACCGAGAATTGCGGTGCCGATCACGGCGATCAACGCGTTCATTCTCCCCTCCTGTTGCCTAGAGTCTCCCCAACCGGGGCAACTGCCCCGGCACAATGCTCCACCGGCCCGGAATGAAGGGAGGATTTGCCGTCATGTCGAGGGAGGCAAACACCTCACACACTCTTTAGTCGGCGCAATCAAAATGTAACACAAAATATGGACAAAGCTGATGGTTTTTGAGGCTGGCTGTATTTTTTCGGCAGATGGATGTGGCTGGATGGGGCAGCCGCTTCGTCCGTGCCTGATGCGCCGGAGTCGGGATGCCGGCGCCGTATCGCCGCGCAGCGGGACGGGGCGCTGACGAACCGTGGCAGATGCTAGAATCCGACGTGATGAATCCGCGCCGCCGGGTCGCTAGGCCGGGATCACGTCGGCGAAGACAAAGCCGTCGCGCTCGACCACCTCGCCAATGCTGACCGGAATGGGCGCCGAGAACATGGGGCCGCCGGTCACGACGGTGTGAAACTCGCCGTTCTCGCCGCAGGGATCGACGCTGTCCGGCAGATCGGCGAGCAGGGCGGCATCGAACCGCCTTCCGGCGAATGAACGGTCGAGGCGGCGTGGATCGACACAGGTCAGATAGGCGACCAGGCCGCTGTCGATCATCTCGTTCGCCAGTGCGAGGGTGTCGCGGCCCCACAGGGGATAGATGCCGGTCATGCCGGCCTCGCGCAACCGGTCCTCGCGGTAGGCTCGGATATCCTCGAGGAACAGGTCGCCGAACACCATTTGGGTAATGCCGTCCCGGATGAGCCGCGCAGTCGCCTCGCGCATGCGCGCTTCATAGATATGGTTCGGACAGGGGCTGGGAATACTCACTTTCAGGCAGGGCAAGCCAAGCGCGGCCACCTGCCGGTCGAGCAGGGCGTCGCGCACACCGTGCATGGCGACGCGGCCGTGCGCAACGTTGACGGTGGTCAGCACCGATGCCACGTCGAGCACACCGTCACGGCGCGCCTCCCACAGCGCGAAGGCGCTGTCCTTGCCCGAACTCCAGGAGACACAGACCTTGGGCCGCACGGTGCTCAAGTCCGCTCGTTGCGCCGTTTGGATATCTGCTTGCCGGCGATCTCCGGGCGGCGGGCGCGCGTTCCGGTCATGGCCTGGCTCCTGCTGACAGTATTGAGGCGCGACCCTAGCAGCAGCACCGGCATGTTGCCAAACGGCAGGCTCCAGGGGCGGGTAAGGGAATACCAAGCGCCGGATATGAGTGGGGCGCACCTGCGCAAGAGGGGGTCTCTGAAGCAAGTGCGCCCCTGGAAACGATTAAGCCTCGTTTCCAAGCATATCATGACAGTTCCGCAATGAACCGCAACGGCGGAATCCCCCCGCAAATCTTCTGCACACCATGTCGGCACCGGGCCAAAGAAGAGCTGACAATATAGTCAGTAATTGGTTGTGGCGGACGACCGCTTCCGTCAGGATTGCTCCGAAGCGGCAAACAAGGGGATATGCGGTGGATCTGGAACTGACGGGACGGAAGGTCATCATCAGCGCAGCAACGCGCGGCGTCGGCCGGGCGATCGCCGAGCGCTTTCTGGCGGAAGGCGCCATTGTTTCCATCTGTGGCCGCACGGCCCGTTCCGGCGACGCGAGCACCACCGAACCGGAAGTTATCCGCAACGATCTTCCCGGCGACGGCGTCGAAGAAGCGGTTGCGGCCATGAGCGGGCTGGGTACGGTCTATGGCGATGTGGTCGATTGCGGCTATTTCGATCAGGTGACGGCGTGGGTGGAAAAGGCGGCGCGCCAGATGGGCGGTCTCGATATCGTGGTGTCGAATGCCAGCGCGCTGGGCGGCATTCCCCGGTCGAGGAAGGGCTGGGATATCAGCTACAACGTCGACATGATGTCGGCCGTGGCCATGTGGGACGCAGCCTATCCCTATCTGAAACAGTCGGACCAGGCAGCGTGGGTGCAGGTGTCGACGATCAGCGCGGTGGAGCATCACGCCTTCGCCGGCAGCTCGCAGAGTTACGGCGCCATGAAGGCGGCGCTGATCAATTATACCGCGCAGCTGGCGCACGAGTTCCTCGGGGAGGGCATTCGCTGTAACTGCGTGTCGCCAGGCCCGATCTACATCAAGGGCGGCTCGTGGGACTGGCTGGACCAGAACATGCCGGATTATGTGGAAGCCAATATTGCCAAGCAGGCGTCGCGCCGCTTCGGCCGCGCCGAGGAAGTGGGCGATGTGGTGGCGTTCCTGGCCAGCCCACGCGCCTCATGGGTGGTTGGCGAGAACGTGGTGATCGACGGCGGATACACCAAGCACGTCAAGTTCTGACGTCTAGTCCAGCGCCAGGAATACGTCGGTGATGGCGGCCGGAAAGCGGACATCCGGCGTGCCGGCTTGCGAGTCCGGGCATGATCCTGTATTGGTGCATGACATCCGTTATGTACGAGTCGGGGAGGCTCTCTTGAACAAGCCGTCTTTAATCCTTGCGCCGGGCGAGGCGCGTTGTCCGGGCGACAGCGTTCAGGATGTACTCGACGCCGACGGCGACAATCCACCGCCCGCATACCGCAAGCAGGCCTATCAATATCTGGGCAGCGCGGACTTGCCCTTCGAGCGCTACACGTCGAGGCCATTCTTCGACCTGGAGATGGAACGCATGTGGCCGCGCACGTGGCAGTGGGCCTGCCGCGAGGAACATATTCCGGAGGTTGGCGACTATTACGTTTACGATGTGGGCCCCTACTCGCTGATCGTGACGCGCACGGCGCCGGACACGATCAAGGCCTACTACAACGCCTGCCTTCATCGCGGCACCAAGCTGAAGCCGTCAGGCACAACGGGAAGCTCGCAGGCCATCTCATGTCCGTATCACGGTTGGACGTGGAGCCTGAACGGCGAGCTGACCCGGCTGCTGTGCGAGTGGGATTTTCCGCATGTGAACAAGGAAGAGTTCGATCTGCCGGAAGCCAGGGTCGGTGTCTGGGGCGGTTTCGTCTTCGTCAATATGGACGAGAACGCCGTGCCGCTGGACGCGTATCTGGCGCCGCTGACCGAGGATGCGAAGCGGGCGGGATTCGAGGACCGCTATGTCTCGCTCCATGTGGAAAAGGAGCTGCCCTGCAACTGGAAAGTGGCGCAGGAAGCTTTCCTCGAGGCGTACCATCTGCTGGCGACCCATCCGCAGCTGTTGCCGGCGTCGGGCGACATCAATACCCAGTACGACATCCTCAGCGACCACGTCGACCGCCTCTTCAACCTTGTGGGGTCGCCAAGCCCGCTGCTGGAGCGCGAGGTGTCGCAGCAGGAAATCCTGGACACCATGGTGCTGGGTGACCGCGAACAGCTGGGCGGTGCGCTGCGCGTGCCGGATGGCGGCCGGGCACGGGCGATCATGGCACAATATTTCCGCGACCTGATCGGCGAGCATTGCGGCCGCGACCTGTCGGCATTCAGCGTCACCGAGGTGATCGATACGGTCGGCTATTTCGCGTTTCCGAACGCGCACTTCTTCCTCGCGCTCTCGTTCCCCATCGTCTACCGGTTTCGGCCGCTGGGCACCGACCACACCAGGACGCTGTTCGACCTGCTGCTGCTGTCACCGGTGCCGAAGGACGGGCCGCGGCCCGAGCCTTACGAACCCTTCCGGGTGAAGGTCGAGGAATCCTATGGGATCGTGCCGGGAATGGATCCGAGCATGGCGGTGATCTACGACCAGGATACCGGCAACATGGGATGGCAGCAGGAAGGCTTCGGCGCGGCGAAGAAGAAGCGCGCAACATTGGGGAATTACCAGGAAGTCCGGATCAGGCACATGCACCAGACCCTGGACAAGTATCTGGCAGGCTGACGCGCGAGGATCTAGGCGTCCTCGATGCTGATGATGCCGGATTCGAGGCAGCGGTTGAGCAGCATCGTCAGGCTCTGGAGCTGCTGATAATAAATCTCCAGCATGGCGTCGCTCTGCAGGGTGCCGGGGTTCATCCGGTAGCCGCCTCGTTCGTCCTCGACGAGAAAGCCGTCGACGATCATTTCCTTGATCTTGCGGCGCACGGTCTCCCGCGGGATTCCGGTGGATTCCGCGACCGAGAGGGCATTGACCGGTACCTGCAATTCGCTGGGCACCATTGCGGACAATGCCTCGTAGGTGCCGGCTTCCGGCCTCGACATCAGCCGGCTGACGCTGGCGACGCCGATGGCATGGATGATCAGCACCTTGGAGAAGTCGGATTGAAAAGCCGTCTGATAACGCGGGAGCAGTTCGCAGAGCAGGACCCCGAACTCGTAGGCGAAGATGCGTGACTTTTCGTCGAGCTTGGCGCGGTTCGCAGGAACCAGGCGCTTCTTTTTCACTCGTCCATCCCTGGCTTGGGCGGGCAGGTAACGCCAACCCTGGCTTTCGGCCACCGACTTTCGCGCTGATGCGGCGTCTGTAGACACTTGGAGCCCCTCCACCGCACACTGCGGTACCTCGGTCTCTTATGAGGCACGAGGGATTCTGACGCAATAGATATTTTGAATTTTATTAAAATGCTTATTGGAGCGGCTACGGCGACACCGGCGCCATTTGGCGCACCTTGCGGCAGTCAGCCTGGACCAGGACCGGCTTTCCATCGGCGAACGGATGAATCTCCAGGCTAAATTCACCAAGCTGACTGTAAATGGGATCGCCAGGCTCGGGGCAGATGGCGCCTGCGGCCTGGAGCCGGTAGACGGCCGGCCGCAGCTGCAGCGCGTCGGCGGTTTTTGCCGGCATTTCCAGTGCGACGACAATGCCTGGGGGGGCGACGTCGATCGCGGTAATGCGCCACCCCGGAACCGGCGGGTGGGTCTCGTAGAACGCTGCTAGCTGGTCGCGCAACCCGGCGAGCCTGGCCCTTTCCGCATCATCGGCCCAAGGTCTGAGCTGCCAATACAGGATGCCGCCCAGAATGATCACCCCGGCTGCAATCCAACCCATGCGCGTGAGTGAACTGTTCCCTGCCATGGAAACCTCCATCTGACTGCATGTTGCCAATGCCATTTAGATAGGAACGATGCGGCGGGATACACGTGCTTATTCGTGCTGCGGGGCTGCCGTCAGGTAATGACGGCTTCACGCA
Organism: Emcibacter sp. SYSU 3D8; assembly: GCF_039655875.1. Taxonomy (NCBI): domain Bacteria; kingdom Pseudomonadati; phylum Pseudomonadota; class Alphaproteobacteria; order Emcibacterales; family Emcibacteraceae; genus Emcibacter; species Emcibacter sp. SYSU 3D8. The sequence goes on from NZ_JBBYXK010000004.1 coordinate 371,766, forward strand.
CGCGCACCCGTCCGCTGAGATATTCGTTGAGCGGCCTGAGCGCGGGAATGTGGCTGAAGATCACGTTCATCACCACTGTGATCGGTACGGCCATCAGCGCGCCGGGAATGCCCCACAGCCAGGTCCAGATCACCACTGACAGGAATACGATGACGGGGTTGAGGGTAAAGCGGCGGCCCAGCAGGCTGGGGGTGATGAAGCTCGCCTCGAGCATATTGGCGACGGTGTAGATGGCGGGCGCAAGCAGCGCGTCGCCAATGCCGGAGAACTGCAGCAACGCGGCGACCGTGACCAGGCTGAGCCCGATCAGAAATCCGATATAGGGAATGAAGTTGAGAATGGCGACGGTGATGCCCCAGAACAGCGCATTGTTCAGGCCGATGGCATAGAGGCCGCCGCCGACCACCGCGCCCAGCGCCACGTTGATCAGCAGGATGGTGATAAGGTATGAAGATACCTCGCTCTCGATCTTGTTGATGATGGACACGACGGCGCGCTTGTCGTGGAATGTGGGCATCAGCCGGACGGTTTTTTCCTTGAACATGTCGCCGGCCGCCAGCAGGAAATACAACAGCACCAGCATCATGGCGAGATTGACGCCGATATGCTGGATGCCGCCGGCAATGCGCTCCATCATCGATGGCGAAGCGGCAACGATCGTGGTCGTCCGCTTCTTCCGGTCGGTGTTGGTCAGGTTCATCACATCGGCGGACGCCTTCTCCACCGTGGCGACGGACTCGCGCATCGGCCTGAACTTGCGCTCAAGCTGCTTGGCGATCTTGGGCGCCCGGTCGATCCAGTCGATGGCCGGTTTGCTGACGGCCGTCACGGCAAGCGCGGCCACGCCAATCAGTGTCGCGAGGACGATCGCGGCGAGCAGGGGCGATGGCACGCCCCGCCGCGCCAGCGGCCGGATCAGCGGCGCGAAGGTAAAGCCCATGAGGACCGCGCCGACCAGCGGGATGAATACATCGGCTGCAAAATACAGGCTTGAGACGACCGCGCAGACGAACAGTCCGATGAGCGATATGTAGGCCCAGCGTTGCAGCTTTTCTGTCGGAAGCGGTGTTGGCATCATCGGGCAGGAACCGGTTTGAGGAGCGGCACAATAGCACCACGCGTCGTGACCGCCCGCAATAACCGACCGATCTGCTCGCGAACGCGTCAGAACGCCGCCAGTTCCGCTCGAGGGCTAGAGTTCCCGGGCGTTGAAGGTGTCGCAGGCATCCATGGTGCCCGTCTGCATGCCCTGTCGAAACCAGCGCACCCGCTGGGCCGAGCTGCCGTGGGTGAACGCGTCGGGAACCACATGGCCCTGAGCCTGCTTTTGCAGCCGGTCGTCGCCGATCGCGGTGGCCGCGGTCAATGCTTCGTCGATGTCCCCTGCCTCGAGCAGGTCGCGGCTGCGGCGTGCATGGTAGGCCCATATTCCGGCGAAGCAGTCGGCCTGTAGTTCCTGCCTGACGGACAGGGCGTTGCCTTCTCTTTGGCTGGCCTGGGCACGCAGGCTCGCGACCTGCCTTGAGATGCCCAGCAGGGTCTGGACGTGGTGGCCGATCTCGTGGGCGATCACATAGGCCTGGGCAAAGTCGCCCGGTGCGCCGAAGCGGCTGCCGAGTTCGTCGAAGAAGCTGGTATCCAGATACACCTTCTGGTCGCCGGGACAGTAGAACGGTCCGGTCGCCGACTGGGCGAAGCCGCAGGCCGACTGGACCGAGCCGCTGAACAGGACCAGCTTGGGTTCCTCGTAGCTGCGGCCCATCAGGCCAAAGATCCGATGCCAGGTGTCTTCCGTGTCGGCGAGGACCGTGGCGACGAAGGCGCGGCTGTCCCGTGCTTCGGGCGAGGACGTGTCGACGGTGTGCGCCGGCGCTTGCGGCGCGCCGCCACCGCCCAGGAACACGGATGGGTCAACGCCGAAGTAAAGCCCTGCCAGCACGACGACGATCGTCCCGATGATCCCCAGCTTGCCGCCACCACCGCCGCTGCCGGGCATGCGCAAGCCGCGCCTGCCCGTGCTGCCCTGGCCACGCATGTCTTCGATATTGCTGCTTTCGCGGCGGCCGCGCCAACGCATCGAGGTCTCCCGTACCTTTGTATCAACGGTAGTGAGTTGCGCGCGGCGTCACAAGCTGCCGGCGTATCACCCTACCTTTTGGGGCCGAATAGCGCCCACAGGATGAGCCCCAATACCGGCAGCAGCAGAATGACGACAATCCAGATCGCCTTGGACAGGGCGCCGGCGCCGCTCTGCGCCACCCTGATGATGGCGTAGATATCGAGCACCAGGATGATGAGGCCCAACAAACCTGAATAGGGGAAGTCTAGCATGAAAGGTTCTCCAGTGATGGCAGCCGCCACCCTAGCGGGCCGGCGCTACCGGCGTAAGCGCAATCAGACGAGATCGTGGCCAGACCGGAAGCAGCTGCCTCCATCGAAACAGACCACCCGGTCCTAAGGCCGGCCATGATGACAAAGTGCCTGTGCTGCCCTAACATCCAGCAGGGCCTGATCGCCATTCCATGCACCGCATGTCCCCGAAAGCCATTGGCCCGGGGATAGTGATTGCGTCAGCCTGCAGGGTGCCGCGACTGCGTTTTCATGACGGCGAACCGTGCCGCCAGGCGGCAGCGGGGAACAGCGCAACCGGCCTGGAGGGGGCGTCATGGATCCTGTGCTGATAATGTTCGGAATTCGCGCCGCGGTCCGGCTCGGTCGGTCGGGCGCGGAAATCTACGCGCAACGGTCGCGCGACAGGGCGGTTTACATGCCGGACATCATGCCGCCGGCGCCCTTCAGTCCCTATCAATTGCTGATCGACTTCTATGGCGATCCCGCCAACCTCGAAAAGCTGAAGGCGGACCCGCAACTGATCGTGTTGTGGGACGAAGCCGCGCAACGTCCGGTCAACAAGCTGCCGAAGACCATCGAGCCATTGCATGCCGCCTTCCTCGCAGCGCTGACTGAGACGTCGCTGGGCGTCGGCGAGGAGAGCCGGTTTGTACGGCTCGAACTGGCCGGCGGGGCGCTGATCTCGCAGTGGAGCCGGTCCGCCGAGCCCTTGAGCCCGCTCGGCCGTATCGCCCTGACCATGGCCGACATTGCACTGGAGTTCGTCGGCTCGAATCCGTCGATTATCGGCGCGGGAGGCGGCGGCGAGAAGCTGATCGGCGCCATCGCCAGCAACCTGTCCGCCCTGGTTCCCGACGACACCGATGAATTCGGCCCACGCGCCCAGTTCGCCAATCATCTCGTGGGAATCTTCCTGCGCGCCGGCCTTTCGGCACTGGCCGCGCATCCCGGCCTGGTCTTCGACGGCGAGCATGCCGAAAAGCTGGTCACGGAAACGCTGGCGCCGCTGATCGAGGCAACGCCGGACGGACTGAGCGAACGGCTGGAATGGCAGGCATTGCTGGATGCGCTGATGGGGCCGGCCGCGACGGCCGCGTTCTCCGTCGTGGCGGCAAAGCCCGATGCGTTTCTCGGCAAGAAGTTCGGCTCGGACAAGGCGCTGGGGGCGCTGACCGGCGCGCTTTTCAACACGCTGAAGGACCCGGACCTGCGCCGGCAGTTCGGCGACGGCGGCTGGATCACGCTCTACACGTCGCTGCTGCAGGTGGTTGCCGATCATCCCGCCTTGTTTGCCGGCGACGGGACCAGACCCAGGGACGAACTCATCCGCGGCCTGCTGTCCGGCGCGGCGACAACGTTGCAGGCTCACCCGGGCTTTGATGGCCCGATCGGCGCCGAACTCGCAGCCATGGCGGTACAGGCGCTCAACGCGAATGCGGGCGGGCTGCTCAAGCTGGACCGGGACGACGCATGGGAGGGGATGGCGCTGGCCATGATCGGCCAGGTCTCCGGCGGGTTGTCGCAGGCGCTGACCACGGAAGGCGGCGCGTTGCGACGCTTCGGCCATGACCAGATTCTCGAACTCGGCCGGATATTCCTGGTCCAGGCGGCGGCAACGCCGGGCATGATCGGGGTCCGGCGGACCGAACTGAAAGCCATCGTCTCGGGGGTCGCGTCGGCGATGGCCAGGGACGAGGACCTCCTGCTGTCGCCGGACGACTGGTTGAAGATCGCGGCCGTGGCCGCAGGCGAAGCGGCGGCGAATCCGGGCCGTTTGTTCGGGCTGGATGACTCGGCTCCCGGCACGGCACTGGGGGCGCTGATCATCGGGGACCTGCTGGAGGCCGCGTCGGCAGCATGGTCAACGGGGCGTGACGGCGGCAGCCTGCTCGCCGGCGCAACATTGCGGGACGCGATCATATCGGCACTGCGGACCGCGGCAGACAATGCCATGGCCGCTGCCTCCGACGACAAGCCCATCAAGGCTGTCGCCGAGGCGATCAACGCAATCGTCGTCAGGACGCCCGATGCTTTCGGGTCCAGGGACTGGCTGCGACTATTCGAGGTGCTCGCCGTCGATGCGGTCAATGGGGGCACGGTGCCCGAACTGGACGAGGCGAAGATCATGGCCATTCTGGGCAAGGGGAGCATGGCATGACGACGAGATGGGGTGCGGCACTTCTTGCCGTCACGGCCCTGGTCCTGATGACCGGCTGCGAGACCGTGGAGACTGCCTCCACGATCCGGGAACTTGATGACAGGGTCCGCGAGGTGCTGGTCCAGCAGGCCAGCCAGAATGACGCACTGGTGAGGCAGGTCACATCCGACCAGGCGCTCGCCGAACTGGCGCGACAGGCCGCCCATCAGGCGCAGGTGACCGAGGGGCAGACCGACCGCATCACCTTCTATCGGATCGCCGCGGTCGCCTACTGGAAGGCCGGCGTCCTGGGCGAGCAGCGGATTGGCGATGTGGTCGCCGCCGGTCTGGCCCTGTGCAAGACCGTGGAACGTCGCCCGCCTCGGGACTGTGTCGCCATCGCCCTGGCGCTGCCGGCGGCGCAGATCGAAAGCGAAAGGCGGGAACTGGACGCCCTGGAGGCGGCGGCGCGTCAGGGTCAGCTGGACGAAGAGCACCTGAAGCGATTGGTGCGCGTGACCGACCGGATGCTCGGCGCAACGGGTCGTTTGCTCCAGCTTCGACCGCCGGGGACGGACATCGCCGTGCCGCCGGACCTGCGTGATTATGTCGACCGGCAGGTCTTGCTGGCCTATTGCAATGCGGGCCGGGCACGGGCTTTCGCGATCGAGAATTCTCGCGCGGGCCTGCCCTCGGAAACCAGGCAGGAATATCAGCGCATCCGGTCCGAAACGGCCGCGGCGCTGAGCCAGGAACCCATCTGTATGGACCGCAAGGACATCCGGTCGCGGACAGTCGAGGAAAAATCCGCCAGGGACGGCAGCTAGCTCGCTTCGACCGCCGAGAACCGCAAGCCTGCCGCTGCAAAGCGTGGCAGCTCGGCCGTGCCGAGCGCAAGCGCGGGGGTAAGCACGCCGGCACGGCCGGGCGTCTTGGCCTGCGGGTCGGCCAGGATCAGGGCCGCTTCGGCGATCATGTTGGCGGTGGTGCGGTAGCCGGGATGGCCGTCGGCGTCGAGCTGCATGGCGACATTGCCTGCCGGGCCGCTGGCGCGGCCGATGATGTTCCAGTGCCAGTTGTCCAGGTTCTCCAGGCTGGGACCTGATCCCGGCTTGGGGAAATAGCGGTCGGCCACCGACTTCATGATCTGGCGCGGGAACCTGAGCGAGGTGCTCGACAGCCAGCCCATCACCGACGCATTGACCGACATCAGATAAGAGGCGGGCGCCGCGAAGGCGCCGGCGCGGCCGCCCATGCTCATGCGCTCGCGGTAGTGTATCGATGCGGACACCGGCACCTGCTCGCGCCGCAACAGCGCGAAGGTGCGGTTGACCACCGCCGGATGCAGATAGGGGCCGGGAAAGATCGGCATGGTCCATGGCTCCAGATCGTCGGGCCTGGGCGCCATGTCGTAGGGCATTGCGCGCCGGATCTCGGCCCGGTCCGGGTCGTCGGCCGGGTTGAGCGCGGTGGGATCTTCGGCGAGGCCGGAGAAATCGTTCTCCAGCATCACCCGCATGGTCTCGGCCGTGCCGCCCGAGATCATTTCGCCCAGGCCGGTCGCGCCGGGCGGCGGCTGCATGGCGCCGGCGAGCAGGTCGATGCGTGCGGGGCTTGCGCCGTGCCGGTCCATATAATCTTCCAGCAGCGCCAGGGCCATCAGGTCGAACGGCAGCGCCTCGTAGCCGGCGACCGGGGCAATCCGGGCGCCACTGTCGCGGGCGATGTCGTGGAACCGGTCGATGATGCCGCGCACAAACACCAGCTCGCCGGTCAGATCGAGATAGTGGGTGCCGGCCGCGGCGCAGGCGCCGACCAGGGTTTCGGCGCGGCCATAATAGGGGCCGGCCAGATTGGTGATGACCGCGCCGCGCGCCGCCAGTTCCGCCGCTTCTGCGGGCACCGTGCAATCGGCAGCGATGGCGCCCGACGCCTGGTGCAGTTCGGCAAGCGGTGCGAGCACCTCTGCGCGCCGTCCCGCGACGGCCCAGCGCTGGCCGGTTTCACGCGCGCGGCCGGCCAGATACTCGCAGACGCGCTGGCCGGTATAGCCGCTTGCGCCCACGACGATGACGTCGAATTCCCGCATGGCTTCCTCCCGAAGGGGCATCATAGCACTTCGCCGGCGGGTTGACTCATCCGGCTGCAGCGATACGTCATCGGCAGGCATGCTGAGGGAGAAGCCGATGACCGTTCAGTTGAATCACACCATTGTCTGGTGCCGGGACCAGCAGAAATCCGCCAATTTCCTTGCCGAGATGCTGGGCCGCCCGGCGCCGAAGAGATTCGCTCATTTTCATGTGGTCGACGTCGACAACGGCGTCTCGCTGGATTTCTCCGAAGACCGCAGCGATTTCTCCATCCAGCACTACGCCTTCCTGGTGAGCGAGGAGGCTTTCGACGGCATTCTGGGGCGCATCAAGGACAAGGGGCTGGAGTTCTGGGCCGACCCGGGGCGCAGCCAGCCGGGCGAAATCAACCACAACGACGGCGGCCGCGGCGTCTACTTCCTCGATCCGGACGGCCATTTTCTGGAAGCGATCACCCGGCCCTATGGAAGCGGCGCCTGAGCCGGAGGGTTTCCCGTTTGTCAGGGGCGGCGTTGCCGCTAAGCTGGACATGGCGGACGCGACAGGGCGGCCGCCGCAGCCGGAGCCGACGCCATTCACCTTCTTGAAACGGGCAATACGGGGCATGCCGCAGCGGTGACGCCGGGAGCATCGGTGTCAGCCGGCATGGTGGGACGATGAGCGGGAGACGCCTGCTCAGCGTGGTCACCGCCTGCTTCAACGAGGAAGGCAACGTCGAGGAATTGTACCGCCAGGTGCGGGCGCAGTTCGAGGCGATCGGCCGCTACGATTACGAACATATCTTCATCGACAATTGTTCGACTGACGGCACGGTGACCGTGCTCAAGCGGCTTGCCGCAGCCGACCGCAACGTCAAGGTCATCGTCAACGCGCGCAATTTCGGCCATATCCGCTCGCCCATGCACGCCATCCTGCAGGCGCGGGGCGAGGCCGTCATCTCGCTGGTGGCCGACCTGCAGGATCCGCCTTCGTTCATTCCCCAGCTGGTCGCCAAATGGGAGGAAGGCTTTCCGGTCGTGCTGTGCATCAAGCATGCCAGCGAGGAATCGCAGCTGATGTTCTGGCTGCGCAAGAAGTACTACGCGCTGGTCCAACGGCTGTCGTCCATCGAGACCATCCAGAATTTCACGGGGTTCGGTCTCTATGACCGCAAGGTTATCGAGGAGGTGCGCCGTTTCGGCGACCCCTATCCGTATTTTCGCGGCATGATCGCCGAGATCGGCCTGCAGCGGTTCGAGATTCCCTACGAACAGCCGGGCCGCAAGTCGGGCATCACCAAGAACAACTGGTACACGCTGTACGACCTGGCGATGCTGGGCATCACCAATCTGTCCAAGGTGCCGCTGCGGCTGGTGGCGGGCCTGGGCTTCGTGACGGCGGCCGGCTCGCTCGTCGTGGCGCTGGCCTATCTGCTCTACAAGCTGTTCTTCTGGACCGAATTCGACCTGGGCCTGGCGCCTGTCGTCATCGGCCTGTTCTTCCTGGGCGCGGTACAGCTCATCGCGCTGGGGATCATCGGCGAATATATCGGCTCGGTGCACACGACCGTGCAGAACCGGCCCTATGTGACCGAGCGCGAGCGCATCAATTTCGATGCCGGGTCCACGGCATGCGGGGCAGACCCGGCCGGGAACCAAAGCCGGACCACATGAGTGAAGGCGGGCTGCCCGAGAGCAAGCCCGCCCGCAATCCTGACACATGCCCAATAGGGCGGTTGACCCGGTGGGTCAGCCCTTGCTCGACAGGTCGTCGACTTCGGCCACTTCGTCCGGCGTCAGTTTCCAGGTGACGGCCTGGGCATTGCGCTCGATCTGCTCGGGCCGGGTGGCGCCGGCGATCACGCTGGCGACGCCGCGCTTGGCCAGCAGCCATGCGAAGGCCAGGTCGAGCAGCTCCTTGTCGCGGCTTGCCGCGAACGCGCTCAGCTTCTCGACAATCTCCCAGTTGGCGTCGGTGGCGTAGGCGTTGCCCAGCCCCTGCAGCCGCCCGAAGCGGGTGTCCTTGCCACTGGCTTCGCCGCGCTTGTACTTGCCGGTGAGGAAGCCCGAGGCCAGCGGGAAAAACGGCACCAGGCCCATGCCGGCCGCTTCCAGCGCCGGCGCCAGCTCTTTCTCCACGTCGCGGGCGACAAGGCTGTACTGGTTCTGCGAGGCGATATAGCCGTTGAGGTGATGATACTTGGCGATCCAGTGGGCCTCGGTCACCTTCCACGGCGACATGTTGCTGCAGGCGGCATAGCGGATCTTGCCCTGGTGGATCAGTTCGTCGAGGGCGCGCAGCGTCTCCTCGGTCGGGGTGATGCCGTCGGGAATGTGCAGGTAATAGAGGTCGATCCAGTCGGTATTGAGCCGCTTCAGGCTGGCCTCGACCGCCTGCATGATATAGCGGCGCGAGGCGCCGGCGAGGCCATCGGCCGGATTCATGGTCTTCAGGCCGAACTTGGTGCCGATCACCACGTCCTTGCGGCGCGGGCCGAGCAACTGGCCCAGATAGGCCTCGGAATTGTTTTCCGGGGTGCCGTCGCCATAGATGTCGGCGGTGTCGAGATGGGTCACGCCCAGGTCGAGCGCCTTGTGCAATACGGCCTTCGAGGCGGGCACGTCGATCTGCCAGCCGAAATTGTTGCAGCCGAGGCCGAGCGTGGAAACCCTCAGGCCCGAATTTCCCAACAACCGTTCTTCCATGGGGTTCCCTCCTTATCCGTCATGGGCGCCGAATCCGGCGGCGCCATCTGTGCCCGGAAGCACCGTCGATGTCACCGAAAATGTGCGCAATCCCGACCGCGATTATGCGCCGGCGGCGATCTCCTAGTGACGCGCGAGGATGAGCGAGGTGTTGATGCCGCCGAAGGCAAAGTTGTTGGACATGACGAATTCGGCATCAATCGAGCGGGCCTCGCCCATTATGTAGTCCAGCACGCCGCAGGCGGGATCGGGATCCTGGAGGTTGGCAGTGGGGACGAAGCGGCTCTCGCGCATCATCTCGATCGCAAGCCACGCCTCAAGCGCGCCGCAGGCTCCCAGCGTGTGGCCGAAATAGCTCTTCAGCGAGTGCATGGGCTTGTCCGCCCCGAGAATCGCCTGGGTGGCGAGCGTCTCGGCAATGTCACCCTGCCGGGTCGCGGTGCCGTGACCGCTCACCATGGCGATCTCAGCGGCCTCGATGCCCGCGTCGTTCAGCGCAAGCTGCATGGCCGCGCCCATGGTTTCGCTGACCGGATCTGTGATGTGGACGCCGTCCATGTTGGTGCCGAACCCGGCGATTTCGGCGTGAATCGTCGCGCCGCGCGCCAGTGCGTGCTCGCGTTCCTCCAGCACCAGCGTTCCGGCGCCTTCGCCGATGACCAGCCCGTCGCGGGCGCGGTCGTAAGGACGCGGCGTCAGGTTCGGTTCGCCGTTGCGGCAACTGGTGGCGAATAGCGTGTCGAACACCGCGACCATGGTCGGACAAAGCTCTTCGGCGCCGCCAGCCACCATGGCGTCGGCATAGCCGTGCCCTATCGCCTCATAGGCGTAGCCGATGGCCTGGGAGCCGGAGGTGCAGGCCGACGACGTTGGGATCACGCGGCCCGCAAGGCCGAAGAAGATAGCGATGTTGACGGCAGCCGTGTGACTCATCATCCGGATATAGCTGGTGGCGCTGAGGTCAGTGCTCTTGCCGGTTTCCATGAAATGGACGAATCCGCGTGTCGGGTCTGTCGAGCCGTAGGATGAGCCGAAGGCGACGCCGACCCGGCCCGACTTCAGAAGCGGATCGTCTAGCAGGCCGGCCTGGAATAGTGCCGTTTCCGCGGTGTTCACGGCCATGGCGGCGACGCGTCCCATGGCGCGCATCTTCTTGCGGGGATAGAGATTTTCGTGCGCGAACCAGCAGGCAGGTGCGGCCAGTCTGGTATTGAGGTCCATCAGACGGTCCCAGTCGGGCATCTGCCTGACGCCGGTTTGACCCAGTTCCATGGCGTCCCGGATCTGCGGCCAGTCGCCGCCCAGCGGGGTAATCCCGGCCATTCCGGTTACAACAACGCGCCGCATCAGTACATTCCGCCGTTCACCGATATCACCTGGCGGGTAATGTACGCGGACTGGGCCGACAAAAGGAAGCCGACCAGGCCCGCGACCTCGTCCGGATGTCCCATGCGGCGCATGGGGATCATGTCGAGTACCTGTGCTGGCAACTCGCCGGTCATGTCCGTCTCGATCAGGCCGGGGGCGACGCAGTTCACCGTGATGGACCGTTTTGCCAGTTCAACCGCCAGTGCCTTGGTGGCACCAATGATGCCGGCCTTCGCGGCGCTGTAGTTGACCTGCCCCCGGTTTCCCATAAGGCCGGAAACCGACGACAAGGTAACGATGCGGCCGCCGTCGCGGCGACGGATCATGGGCATCACCAGCGGTTGGGTAACGTTGAAGAAACCGTCGAGGTTGGTGCGCATGACGTCGTCCCAATGTTCGGGACGCAGCGCCGGAAACGCGCCGTCACGGGCAATACCCGCGTTAAGCACCAGTCCCCAATAGGCGCCGTTTTCGGCGACGTCGGACTCGATTGCGCTGGTGGTCTCGGCGCGGTCCGAGATGTCAAAGCGCAGCAGGCGTGCGCGTCCGCCCTGCGTAGCGATCGCGCCGCAGGTTTCCTCAGCCCCAGCGAGGTCGCGATTGTAGTGGACCGTGACAGGGAAGCCATCGCCGGCAAGACGCGCCGCGATGGCACGGCCGATGCCCTTGCTCGCGCCAGTGACCAGCACCGGCCTGGTTGATGGATCGTTACTCACCAGGGAACTCCAGATTTTGGCCTTCCGCCCGGTATACAGTGAGGCTGGCCGTTGCGACCACTTCTTCCTCGATCAAAATCGTACAGTCGAACGCGGCCACCGGATGCTGGCTCACCGTCATCGTGGCGGTGATGACGAGTGTTTCGCCCGGGACGAAGTAGTCCCTGAGCGATTGATACCGCCGCGTTCCGAGAAGAAAGCCCAGCATCGGCGCCGCGCCTTCCGTGTGTCGTTTGGCGCCATCGAATGCCGCTACGGTCTGGGCCATGTATTCCAGGCCGACATAGGCTGGCACACCAAGGCCCGGCAGACAGAAGGTCGATTGCGGCGTAATGCACACGGACGCGACGGATTGCTCGTCGGAATGCTCGATCAGCGCATCGAGCAAGCTCATCAGCCCCCGATGGGGCACGAAACGATCCAGGTCCAGTGACATTGCGGTCTCTACTCGCGCGTCAGGATGATCGCCGCGTTGTTGCCGCCGAAGGCGTAGGAACAACTGAGCATGGTTCTGCCATCGACGGTTTCATCGGTGGCGAGTTTGATCGCGGAAAGCGATGGGTCCGTGGCACCGTCCCAGACATGCGGCAGGGCTTTGCGATGGGTCATGGCGATGGCCAGGAACGCTGCCTCATTGGAGCCGGCGGCGCCAAGCATGTGGCCGGTCATCCCCTTGGTCGAGCTGCAAGGCGTTTCCGGTCCGAAGATGTCGTGCATCACGGCGGCTTCGACGGAATCGTTCAGGGCGGTGCCTGTGCCGTGCAGGTTGATATAGGCGATGTCACCGGGGCGGTACGTGCTCCTTCCCAATGCATCGGAAACAGCCAGCCGCGCCCCGACGCCTTCGGGATGCGGCGCGCTGAAATGGTGCGCGTCGGAGCTTTCTCCCCATCCGCTCACTCTCAGGTCGCTCTCGTCACGTGACAACAGAAACAGCGCGCCGCCTTCGCCGATGGTGATGCCGTCCCGGTTGATGCTGAATGGATTGCAGCCCCCTGAAGACAGGGACTGCAGGCTGGCGAATCCCTGAAGCGTCAGGTCGCACAAAGTGTCCACCCCACCACACAGTACCGCGTCGCACAGATTGGCGCGCAGCAGGCGCACGGCGCTGATCATCGCCCTGACGCCCGACGTGCAGGCCGTCGATACCGCGTAGCACGGACCAGTTGCGCCGATCACCCGGGCGGCAAACGCAGCGGTATCGCCCAGTTCCTGGCGCGAGTAGCGATAGCCGCTGGGCCATTCTCCAGTCACTGCGCGTCGTTTGAGGGCGTGTTCGGTCTCGGAAATGCCGGACGTGCTGGTGCCGATGATCACGCCGAGCCGGCGTGGGCCCCATTTGGCAAGCGCCGCCTCTATTTGCGGCTTCAGCGGGGTCAGGCAGTGCAGGACCAGCCGGTTGTTCCGACTCTCCCACGGCGCCAGATCGTCAGGAAGCGCAGCCGGCTCCACCTCGAGCCGCGCGACGGGCACGTCGCGCCCGCCGACGCGCCAGGTGCCGTTGATGCCCTTGTGTCCGGCCAGCAGGCTGTTGGCCACGGTCCGGCGGTTGCCGCCGAGCGCGTTGGCGACATCCCAAGCGTTGATATAGACGGCCGGGCCGGAGGTCATGGGCTCATTCTGCGGCTTTTGATGCCCAGTTGATATCCGAAGGCCAGATTGTGCAACGACGCTGTGCCGGTCCACGTGTCTCCGGCAGGCCGGACGATGCGAACCAGTACCTTGCCGTCCTGCTCGATGGTGCGGGAGGTGCCATCGTCGACCACCTTGGCGCCGGTCAACGCTCCATTGAGCGTGGTACTGGAGGCATAGACGCTCATGAGATCGGCAAGGAGATGGTCGGGCGTCATGGAATCGGGCAGCATCGGCGCCTTGTTGCCGCTAATCTTGCCGTCCTCCCAGACGATGGTCACCAGCGGCGGACCCGACGGCATCGTCACCATTACAGTCACCGTGCCGGGCGAGGTCTGGATGGTGGCGAGGAAGGTGTCCGCGCGGTTCTGATAGCGCGCCTGCACGAGTTGGGACACATCCAAGCCAGATTCGAGGGGCGTTAGCCGCGAAAGCGTCATGGTCACGCCGGGCGCGATCATCGTCGTGTCGGGTGCCGGCGCGATCGGCCCTGGCTGGCGGCTTGCACAGCCGGCGATCAGCAGCGCCACGATGGAGATGGATTTCAAGCGCATAGGGTTTTCAGCAGATTGAGGTACCTGACGGGGTCGCGCACGAACGGGTTGTTATCATCCCAGGCATATCCCGCAAGCACGGCGTTGATCGAGCGCGTGATCTCGCCCGCATTGCGCGGCTGGTTGAAGATGATCCTTTGCAAGGATGCGTCATACCAGGCAGCGACATAGGTGCGAAACGTGTCGATGCCCTTGATCAGCGGCCTGCTGAAATCCGCGTCCCAGTCGACCGCTTCGCCATTCAGCTGCCGATCGACAGCCTTGGTCGCCAGGGACGCTGACTTGAGCGCGATGGTGACGCCGGACGAGAAGATCGGATCCAGGAACTCGCCAGCGTTGCCCAACAGCACATATCCGGGCCCCCACAGATGCTTCACCTTGCAGGCATAGCCGGCTATCTCGCCGATATCGCGAATCATCTCGCCGCTGGACAGAAGCCGGCCCATCAGTCCGGACTCGTGCAGCAACCGGTTGTAGCGCTCTTCCCGCGTGGCACCGGCGGCGGTGATATCCGCAACTTCGCCGACAACGCCAGCGGAGGTCTGGCCGTTGGCGAGCGGGATCATCCAGTACCAGATGGCGTGGTTTTCGGGATGAACGCTGATCAGTATCTTGTTGCGATCGTAATCGTGCGCCGAGATGTGATCCTTGAAGTGGGTGAACAGCGCCATACGCGGCGGAAACGCGGCCGGCTCCTCCAGGTCGAGCATCCGGGCGAGCACCCGGCCGAAGCCGCTTGCATCCAGCACCATACGGGCGGTCATGGTGCGTTCGTCGCCGTTTTCGTCCCGTACCCGCAGCGACGGACGTTCGGCGTCGGGCGTGAACGCGGTCACAGTCTGCCTGAACAGGATATTCGCGCCGTGGCGTTGGGCGCCTTTCGCCAGCAATTCGTCGAACTGGTCGCGCCGCACCTGGTAGGTGGTTCCCCATCCCGGCGACAGCTTCTGCCGGAAGTCGTAGGAGGTCAGTTCATCGCCGCGGGCGAACAATGCACCATTCTTGTACTGGAAGCCGTGCTGCACCACGTCCCTGAGCAGGTCCGCTTCCTCGAGGAACTCCATCATCTGGGGCAGCAGGCTTTCGCCGATGGAAAATCGCGGAAAGGTTGCGCTTTCGAGCACTGTGACGCTGCGGCCCATCCGCGCCAGCATACTTGCCGCGACGGAGCCTGCAGGTCCGGCACCGATGATGATGATCTCGCTATCCATGTGCTTTTATCCGAACAGAATTCCGCGGCTGGGCCAGCGGCGAAAGAATGAGATTGAGAACAATACCGAGGGCCACGGTTAGTCCGAAGGCATGTACAGGGTAAACGTCGCTGAAGCCCAGTAGGCTCGTCGAAACGATAGTGGTGATGGCAGCCATCAGCACGCCGACGCGGGTCCAGCGACCAGCTTCACCAGGATGCTCCCACTGAAAAACAGCGAAATCGATACCGACGCCGAGAACGAGGAACAGCGCCATCGCCGAGAAAAACGAGTAGGGCACGCCCGCAAGGACGAGCAGTGCCGGCGTCAGCACCAGCGCCATCGATGCAGGGATCAGTATCCGCAGCGCGGCAAACCGTCGGTAAGCGATCAGTACGATCAGGCCGGCGACCAGCGTCGAGCCCAGCAGCCCCCAGGATGCCTGTTCCCTGAACGCGCCCAGCACGGCCGAATATTCGGCCGCGGGATCGACGAAGCGCCAGTTTCGGTTCGGCGGCAGCATGGGGTCGGACATGACCGGCACGATGGACCACGCAGTGTCGCCACTCGATCCACGCAGCGCTGCGATCATGTCGGGCAAAGGCGCGCTTTCCTCGGGCTCGTCGTACATGGCCGATGTTTCTATTCCAAGCGACGCGGTGAGCGATGCCAGATGCGGCTTGATGAGCTGGTCAGCGATGAGCGCCTGGTTTGCCTGGCGCCGTGCCGGTGACGGGTCGAACCATGTCGCTGCCGTTACCGGACGGACCGGTGCACCGTCCAATTCCCGGATCAAATGCTCCTCGTTCGCCGCAACGGCGCTTGCTGACCGACCGCTGACCAGCATGAACGTCACCGGGGTGGTGAAGCCGGTCGCCGCCGTTACTGCGTCTGCTTCCGTCCGCAGGATCTCTGACGGAACCTGGAACTTGCCGATATCGTCCAGCACCTCCCAGTTCAATGCAGCCGCAGTCACAATCCCGGTAAATCCCAGGGCAATCGCGGCGCCCGCACGCCTTTCGGGACGATGCGACAGCAGCCATGCCGCCACGCGGTCCAACAGGGGGAGGCCGATACCCTTCCGCCGCTTGCCGTTGTCCAGCAGCGGCAGGATGGTCAATGCCACCAGACCCGATGCCGCCAGTCCAGCCGCGCCGAACAGGGCAATCTGCTGGAACACGACCACGGGAAAAAAGGCAAGTGCGGTGAACGCGCCGACGGCGGCGACCAGCGACACCAGGACGCCGCGGGATACTTCGCCCTTGCGCCGCTCGACGGAGGCGTTCTGGCCGCCAACGCCGGTCATCAGATAGTGGATGGTGTAATCGTCGGCGATGCCGGTCAGCGCCGCCCCGAAGACGGTCGCGATTACGTGGATGGTGCCGAACACCGCGAGAGTGGCCGCCAGGCCCGCGATCACGCCGCTGAGGATGACCACCAGCCCCAGACCCACCGAGCGAAAGGTGCCGAATACGCTCCAGAACAGGACGAAGACCGCGATGGCTGTCGCCGACGTGATCAGCGAAATTTCCTGCCGGGCGTTACGGCCGCCCTCGTCGGCGTGGAACACGGCGCCAGCGCGGTCGAGTCTGACCTGCTTCGGTGCCCAGGCCGCCTTCCAGTCGTCGATCAGTGCGGAAAGCGTGTCCTGCACATCGAGGCGATAGGCAGATTGCGACAGGCTGCCTGCGATGAGCCTGCCGTCGCCCGTCGGCACAAGCGTCATGTTGTAGGGCGCGATGCAGGACAGCAGCGTGGGCGTCAGCAGCAGGGGATCGGTCGCCAGCAATTGGCTGCTGGCGGGCGACATGGGCATGTACCACTGGCGTAGCGCCGCGGCGGCGACCTCGCCGCCTCGACCCTGATCGAACTTGTGCCGGTCATCCGGGCAAAGCAGGGCTGTGCGGTTGGCGTGCAGCCAGTTCCATATTTGCCGCGCATCGTCGCTCGCCGGCCGGAACATGCCCGAGACCGCGAGGCGCTGCGCCAGGTCTTTCGTCGCCGTATCCCGGTTTTCTGGCGCACCCCCCGACACGAGCAACACGATACGGCTCGATCCGGCCGCGCCGGCCCTGGTCACTGCGTCCGACAGGGTGATATCGCGGGCATGGGCGGGCAGCAGCGACAGGATATCGTTGTCTATAGGCAGGCCGCGAGAAAAGCTCACTACGACAAAAAGTGCCGCGCAGACGAGCATGCTCGCGACAATGGCTGCGGCAGCGTGAGCGCGCGTCATGGCGCTTCGACCGCCTCATTGCGAAACTGGATTGACTCGTGATCGCCATTGGCGCGGGTGATGGTGACCTCCGAAACGGTCCGGCAGCCAGACACCTCCACTTTTCCAAGCAATGCAGCAAAGGACCCGCTCTTGGGGCTGAGGGTGACGAGCCATCTGGTGTCGGGCCGGATTGCCGTCGTCACCGTGAAGAACGAGGTCAGCTCGCTCCATCGCGCGCGGACCAATGCCGATGTCACGCGGACGATCACGGCGCTGATGTCGCCGGTCATGTTCATGGCCTCGTCAGGGCCATCGTCGACGGACTGGGTCATGCCGTCCTTCGCCAGGGTCATGCGCACTTTGAACGGGCTGGTCGTGGTCCAGACGATCGTGTCGTCGTCGATAGCGACGGTACCCTCGGAAACAAGCGGCCTTGGCAGGTTGGCGAATGTGCGTTGCTGGACGAAACTCTGGCGCACATTCTTGGGCTTGAGCTGGTCAGGCGAGAGGCATGGCTCCGCCGCTGCGCCTGCCGGCACCAGTACGACGCAAGCCAGCCCGCTGATCAGGGCAAGAATGGCGCCAGCTTGTCGAACAATATCGGCGGGCTTCGCCATTTCATTTCCTCTGTGGCCAGGTCCACCGCGACCTGCACCGTGTGGCCGGTGGTCAGCTTCTTGCCGCTGCCCATGTCGCGGATCTGATACTTGATCTTCAGCCGGTTTTCCCACTCGACGATGCCGGCGGTGATTTCCGCCCGGGTGTCCAGTTTCAGGGGGCGGTAGTAGCGGACATGCATATCGATGACGGGCCAGGCGAAACCCGAGTTCCGCATTGCCTCGTAGCCATAGCCAATGCCACCCATCAGCACGCGCCGAACAGCCTCGAAGTAGCGCGGATAGTTGCCGTGCCAGACGACATTCATGGGGTCGAGATCGTAGAACTGGACCTCGATGGCCAGCGTCGCTGAAGCGATCGGCTTCATCGCGGCGGGTCTGCCTCGTTGTAGAGCGACCAGGCGCCAGCGTCGATCTGGGCGCAGAGCTGGTGCGCCACCATGTCGAGCGGCGCGTCCTCTTCGATAAAGGGAATAGCTGAGCCGGCTGTTGCGATGAACGTGCGCAGCGGTTCGCTCATGTCGGCATCGCAGATGTCGCCCTGACGCTGTCTGAGTCTCATCGCCTGGGTCACCGCGATCATCAGACCAGCGGCGACCTGGGTGGTGAGTTCGGCCACACGCAGGCAGTCACGCGCGGCAATGGTGCCCATCGAGACCTTGTCCTGGTTGTGGCATTCGGTCGAGCGTGAGAACACGCTGGCCGGCATGGTCAGCTTCAGCGCCTCGGCTGTCCAGGCGGACATGGAGATTTGCAGTGCCTTCAGGCCGTGATTGATGGTGGCGCGCGGACCGGTCGAGCCGCTGAGATTGGCGGGTAGGCCTTGGTTGTAGCGCACGTCGACAAGCTGGGCCATTTGCCGGTCCATCAGGTCGGCGAGGTTGGCGACCAGTGTCTTCACGCCGTCCATCACGAATGCGACATGACCGCCGTAGAAATTGCCGCCGTGCAGGATGTCGCCCGTCTCGGGATCGATCAGCGGGTTGTCATTGGCGCTGTTGATCTCGGTCTCCAGCACCGTGCGGAACGCACCGCTCATGTCCTCGAATACGCCGATGATATGGGGCGCGCAGCGGATGGAGTAGCGGTCCTGGATACGCTGATCCTTGTGCCGGGCGGCGAACGCTCCGAGATCGTCGCGGATGCGCGTTGCCACCCGCCGCTGTCCCGGATGAGGTTTGGCGATAAACAGACGGTCGTCGAAATGCGCCGGATTGCCCATCAGGCTGAGGCAGGTGAGCGAGGTCAGGCGCGTGCTGAGCGCCGACAGGAACTGAGCGCGCTCGAAGGCGATGACGGCGAGACCGGTCATGACCGAGGTGCCGTTCATTACCGCGAGCGCTTCCTTGGGCTTGAGCACGATGGGCGCGAGGCCAACGCGCTGGAACGCGACCCGTGACATGACCTCTTCGCCGCGGAACCGGACGCGCCGCTCGCCGGCCAGCGCGCCAGCGATGTAGCTCAGCGGCGTCAGGTCGCCGCTCGCCCCGACTGAACCTTCGGCTGGAATCATTGGCAGGATGTCGAAGCGCAGCATGTCGCGCAGCATTTGCAGCAGGTCCATGCTTACGCCGGACCAGCCCCGAACCAATGTCGAGAGCCGTACAGCGATGACCGCTCGGGTTTCTTCGGGGGTCAGGAAGCGGCCCATGCCGATGCCGTGGAAGCGTGTCAGGTGTAGCGGCAGTTCGCGGACCAGATCGGCGGGGATCGTCGTGGTGCAGCTGTCGCCATAACCCGTGGTGACGCCGTAAATCTCACCGTTGCGGGCGATGATGTCCTCGATGACCGCGGCGGATCGGCCGACATGTTCGGAGAATGCCGGGCCGGACTCGAGTTCGGCGGTCGCGCTACTGCGCGAGATGTTCCAGATGTCACGGACCGTGGCATCCCGTCCGCCGAAAATGACCACGGGCTTCATGCGGCTTTTCCTTGTGCTTCGGCAACCACGGGAGCCGGCGGCGACTCCGAGCGCCAGAACGGATAAAAGTTGAACCACTGGAGCGGCGCCAGCCGCACATGTGTCTCAAGGCGTGCCGCATAGCGGCGGATGTGCGCATTGACGGCCCGCTCACGATTGCCGCGCGGCAATTCAAGGCGGTCGGCGAAGGTTTCGAAGTGGACTTTGTAACCGTCGCCTTCCCGCAGGCAGAACAACAGGTATACCGGACATTTGAGCAGAGCGCCCAGGATGAACGGTCCTTGAGGGAAGTCGGCCATGGCACCGAGGAAGGGGGCAGAACAGACCCGGCGCGAGTCGCCCACCGGCACCCTGTCGCCCATGACAACCACCCATTCGCCGCGTGAGATGGCCTCGCTCAGCATGATCGCGGTGGCCGGGCCAACCTCGGTCACCTGAATCAGCCGCACCGAGGATTTGCGGCTGAACGAGGACATCAACCTGTTGAAGTTTTCAGCGTGGCGGGTATGGACAAGCACATTGACCTTCCAGCGGCCGGTCAGGCTGGCAATGGCGCGCATCACCTCGGGATTGCCCAGATGGGCCGAAATCACGAACGAGCCTTTGCCCGTTTGCTCGGCTTCGGCGAGCGGTCCGTCGAGAATGCCGTCGACTTTCGACAGGTTGAGCCTGCCGGTCCAGGACGCCAGTTTGTCGATGGCCGAGGATGCGAAGCTCATGAAGTGCCTCAGCACCATGATCTGTCCCGGCGGGCGGGAGAGTGACCCGGCGCGCCACACCCGGCGCAGATAGTCCAGCGATGCCCGGCGCTGGCTTGGGCCAGTCAGATAAAAGAACAGCACAATGGGCGCCAGCGCCACCAGGCACAGCCGCCGGCCGAGCATCCGGTAGACGAAGCCGAGAGTGGCCAGGCCCCAATAGGCGCCGCGCTCGCCCAACTGAGCCCAGTGCGAGTCCGATCCCGGATTTCGTTGCCTGCGGGTGGCCAGTCGTGGCAGGCGCCGCAGCATGCCGAAGAACAGGCGCGTATGCATCGCCGATATGCGGAGGTTGTCCGCGAACAGGCGAAAATTCGAGTGATTGCCGGCCGGGTAGGTCACCTTGACGGGAATAGAACGGATCGGTATCCCGCGCCAATGGCAGCGCACGAGGATTTCGATGTCGAAGTCCATCGCCATGCCGATACGCTCCTCGTCGATCACCAGGAGCGTCTTTCCCAGCGGATAGACCCGGAACCCGCACATGCTGTCCTTGATGTCGAGCGACAGCGAGTTGATGAACACCCAGAAATGGGTCACCCAGCGCCCGATCCGGCGGCCCAGAGGCACGGTGTCGTCATATCGCGGACGGCCGGAGACAAGCGCGTCGGGATCCTGCCGCGACAGCGCCAGCAGGTCGGGCGCAAAGGCCAGGTCGTGCTGGCCGTCCGCATCTACCTGCAGGGCGTGGGAGAAGCCGCGGTCGCGCGCCCGCCGCAATCCGCGAACAACCGCAAAGCCCTTGCCGGCATTGATGTCATGTCGCAGCAGTTCCACGCCGGGACGCTTCTGACATATGGTCGAGATCGTTCTGGCTGCCACGGGGCCACTGCCGTCGTCGATGACGATGACCGGCAGAGCCAGCGCCGCCAGCCGGTCGAGGATCGCTTCCAGAACCTGGTGATGGTTGAATGTCGGGACAATGGCGCAGGTGGCTGTCATGGCCGTCCGCTCATCGAGCCGCTGGCGGTGATTTCGCCGCCCCGTGCATATTCGAAATCGACCCGTGTGCGCCCGTTTCGCTTCAGGCTGAGCGTCAGCACATCGCCGGGGTGGGTCGGCCGGCGGAACTTGACGCGCGACAAGTCACGGCCCGAGACGTCGATGTTCCATGTCCGGTTCGCCAGCGCGGCGACGATATGCAATTGCGCGACACCCGGAAGCAGCGGCATTTGTGGGAAATGCCCTTCGAACCAGCAAAGATCGTCCTGCAGCTCGATCTGAAACACGGCGTTGCCGGCATCCGCCGCTTCATGCCGGATAATTGGCATGGTGGGGGGCGAGGCCGAAAACATCACGCGCAGGTCGGTGGGCAGCCGTTTGCCGTGCGCAGTTTCAGGAAGCCTTGTCACGAAGCGCCAGAATTTGGGCCGTTCCATGGGCTCGAGCCGATCTGCGAGCCTTGAGCGCAATTCCTGGCCGAAGCGGAATTTGTCGATTTCCCCAAGGCGCTTCGCGCCGGTGCGGGACAGCACGACGGCGGCGCCGAGCGCACCGCTCCGGTCAGGAAGGTCGATAGCCGCGGCATTGTCGATTTCGACGAGCTCCATGAGCGCCTGCTCGACCCGGGCCAGAGAAACTTTTTTGCCTTCGATCTTCGCAATGCGGTCGCCACGGCCGAAAAGCGCAAACCGGCCATCGCTTTCGAACCGGACGAGATCGCCGGTGTGGGCAGGAATGCCGTCGCCGCAGAAGGGTGAAGCGACGGTCAGCAGGGCGTCCTCGCCGGCGCTGGCGGCGACGCCGGGCAACGGCGTCCAGGTTTCGCCGCCCATCGCCTGGCGCCGCCATGCGATTCCCCCGGTTTCCGTGCTGCCGAGGACTTCCGTGGGCAGAACACCTAACTGATGGTGGGCATTGTTTGCAGCCTCGGGGCTGAGCGGCGCTCCCGACGAAAAAATGGCGGCCGGTCTGCATGAGGCCGGAAGTTCGCTTGGAATGCGCGACAGATGCGCCGGGCTGGTGACAAGGGTTGCATCGCCACCGACGAGCTGGCGTGCGACGTCGTCCCAGCCCTGCGCCCGTGTAGCGATTATCGGACGGCCGGCCCGCAAGGGCAGCAGCACCGAGAACAGCAGCCCATAAATATGCTGGTGGGACACTGTTGATACGACCGGACCCGGCGGCAGTGTCCAAAGCGTGGACAGGGCATCCACTTCGGCGGCGAGTTGGGCGAACCGCTTGCGACACCGTTTGGGCTGTCCGGTTGAACCCGATGTCAGAAAGGTCACGCCGGTCTCGAGCGACGGGAGCAAGGACGGTGACTTGGCGTTCATCTCGCCTGGCGGCATGACCGCGTTCGCGCCTAGTCCCGGCACATCGGTAACCAGCAGCCCGTCCGCTGTGCCGATTTCCTCGAGATATTTGGGCGCTACATGTCCGGGCAGGACCACTTCCCGTTCCATGGCAAGGCACGCCAGGAAGGCGGGTAGGAAGTTGACGGCATGATCAAAGTAGAGAAAGACCGGGCGTTCGGACTGGCCGATGAGGTCCACGATGCCAGCCGCGGCGCGGCGGACCTGGCCGGATGTCATCGGTCCGGCAGAGGTCACGAAAGCGACGGAGTCGTCGGCTTTCATGCCGAACGCCGTCATGCCGAGGCCCTCTTTGTCCGGACATGTCGCCGGACCAGCATTTCGCCGCACATCAGCAGGCCGGCGAGCAGGTAGGAAATGAAGCCGTTATAGATACTCCATACGGTCCAGGTGGATGCCAGCGCCGTCCACAGTGCAATGGCGCCATTCAGCAGAAAGAAACCCATCCAGATGGCGGTCACGTTCCGTGTGTAGCGGATTCCTTCTTCGGGTAACGTCGGCTCCACAATCCGCGCAAGGCTTTCGATGATGCTGGGTGGCATGACCAGGCTGTAGACGAACGCTCCGGCCAGCGCGGCATTCATGAAAACCGGATAAAGACGGGTAGCGAGAGACGGGTCTTCAAGGCTGACGCCGATGCCTGCGGCGATGACACAGACAAGCGCCATTGTCACCGGCGTGGGCACTTTGCGGGCTTTCGGCAATAGCAGGCGCGCGGCCAGAAGAACGACAAGCACCCAGAAGATCGCACCGCCATCGACAAATTGAATGCCGAGGCCGGCTATAATGGGATAGACGGCGATGACGGCGGCTAGCAGCGCTGAATGAAGACTAGGCCGGCTCATTGATCATGCCGTGAATCTGCCTCACGACGTCACGGACATAGCGGACGGACTGGAACTCGTCCGCGGCGATTTTGCGCCCGGTCATGGTTTGTATCTTAAGGGCCAGATCCACCGCGTCGATACTGTCCAGATCCAGGTCATCTCCCAGATGGGCGTCCATGACGATGGTGTTTTCGGGAATGTCGAACAATTCGACCAGATAGCCCCTGATCGTCTCGAAAACTTCCTTCTCTGTCGTCATGACGCAACCCGCTGTTCTTGAATGAACCGCGCCAATGTCCGGACACTGTAAAAGTGATCGGCGATCGTGTCGTCGTCCGGATCGATGCTGATTCCGAACCGCTTCTGAAGTTCGACCCCGATCTCCAGTGCGTCGATGGAATCAAGACCCAGGCCGTCATTGAAAAGCGGTTCCGCGGGATCAATGTCTTCTGGAGACATATCCTCCAGGTTGAGCGCCTCGACGATCAACCGTCGAATGTCATCTTCAATTTTATCCATCCCCCAACAACTCCGTGAAGATGTTCGACAAATGTTCAGTCAGCCTGCGGCTGCCGAGGGTCGGAGTTAGCTCTCCGAACTGTGTGGCGGTTTCAATCCGGCCCCGAACTTCCGCACGAATCAACCAGCGCCGCGGCGGGATATCGAACCACTTCTGTCCCTTGTACAGCGTTCGAGGCTCGCACGTTATAGTAACGATCCTTATAGGAGCGGCTGTTCTCAATGCGATGTTAGCCACGCCACGCTGCAATGTTCTCGGAAGCCCGATCTTGGTCCTCGAACCTTCAGGGAACATGATCACATTGTTGCCATCTTTGAGCGCGCGGGCGCAATCTCTAATTAGCGCTTCGGGGTCCGCGTCGTTGGGGATGTAGCCCGCCGCGCCAACAACGCCGCGCATGAATGGATTGCGCAGTATATCCCCCTTGATGACGCATAGTGCCGCTCGGGTGTGAGCCACCAGCAGGATGACATCGATGAGCGTGGGGTGATTCGCGACCACCAGCGTGCCCCGTTCCGTGGCAAGGATGTCGCGCCCCGCGATCTCCATGCGCATTACGCCGATGGACTGCAGGAACCACAGGAACAGGCTGAAGCCCCGTGCGATAAGACGCTGGGCGACCTGCCGGCGGCGCTGGGGCGAGCGCACGACGATGTTGAGCGGGGCGAGCACGCAGAGAGAAAGAAACAATCCGCCGATGCCGAACAAAGAGAACGAAAGGCCGGTCCCAAAGAGCCGCCAGGCAAAATCAAGTCGTCTTAATAGGTTGATATTTCCCACGTCGAGCCTTGAGCGGTCCACCCGAAACCGGGGGGGCCGGTCCTTGCGTCCAGATATGTGGTCAGCATAGCAACCAGTTCGTGGGATGCGACCTCGGAATCTGGAGCGCCATCCGGAATGTTGCCGCGCGTCACCTTCCCCAAGCTGCCAGACGCGTGTGTTGCCGCGAGCCGGAGAGCAAAACCGCAGACGGCCGGGGGCTGCGCGTCGGGTGGGTAGGCTCCGGCCAATGGGGTATCGACATGGAGCAATATCTGGGCGGTGCCAGGCTGATCGTGAAGTCGCAGTAGCGCCTCGGTCATGCCGGCGCTCAAGGTCTGGGAGCCGGCCGAAATCGCGACATGGCCTGTGTGGCTGCCGCGACCGATATCGAGCAGACCGGCAACGGCGTTGTGCACAGAAAGTGAGAAGCCGGTGGGCGAAAGCAAGGCGCCCGTCAGTTGGGTCTGCAGCAAGTCGAGCGTCAGGTTGGTGTCGCCGTGCTGCGAGCAGAAGACCAGGCCGGCGCTGTCACCATGATTGGTCAAGCCAAGCGCGCAACGGAAAGCAACCCGGCCATAGGGTGTCAGTCGCCTCCGCTGGCTGGCTTTGATGGCCGACTCCTCTACGGTGGCACCGAAGCCGACCAGGCTGCCACCAATTGTCAGAAGCGCCGACCAATCCAGAATATAGGCCGAGTCCTGGAAATCCACGTCCGTTATCCGCTGCGAAAAGGGCACGCCGGTCAAGCCGGCGCCTATCTGTACAACCTTTGGCAGACGCGGGCGACTGCCGGTGCGTGCGACAATTGCCAATGGTGAAATCCCAGCTGTAGGCTGTGCGCGGCAACGTCGTCGGGCAGCGCGAGGGGAGCATGAAGGCCTACGGAATGTTCAGGATAATTGCCGCGGCGGCGGTCTTGCTCATCGCAACGTCGTGGAGTGGCCACGCGGATGCCGCCTTTGGCCGCACCAAGCCGATTCTCAACATCGTCGATGAACCGGTCGCTACCGGTAGTGGTGACCGACCGAACCTGATGGAGGTCGAAAGGGCTATCCGGGCCGGGGCTGTGCAAAAGGGATGGCTGGTGACCAAGATCAAGGATGGCCACCTGCAGGCCGAGTTGACCCTGCGTCGCCACTTCGCGAAGGTCGACATCATCTTTACGCCGGAGACCTACAGCATCACCTATAATGACAGCCAAATGCTGCGTTATGACGGCCATAAAATTCACCGGAACTACAATAAATGGATCGAGTTCATGGCTGACAGGATTCGGGAGCAGTTCACCAGGCTGTGAGACGCTGCCGGATGTCCTCGCGCCGCCGGAGATGCAGCACACCTGCCGGCGAGGTCTTCCATGAGATCGCGCCGGTCGCCGGGCCAGTCTGCCGGCCGGGGTGACTTTTCCCTATCGCGGCGGTCGGCGAACGCCCAAGATGCAGCGGCTTTCGCTGTCCGGGTGCCAGTCGATGGCGTTCAGCGACACGGTGTGTCTGGTTCGTCGTAAAATCGTTGCCAAGCTTGCTATCGAGGTCGGAGTCATAGCCCTACATATGGAAACCCGCAGATTCAATGTCCTGGTGGGTGCCGCGGTGCTGGTCCTGCTCACCGTCGCGTTCGTTGCGCTGTTCCTTGTGGCGAGGGCGGATTCGAGGAAGGCCTACACCTATTACGATATTCACTTCGACCGGCCGATCAGTGGCCTGGCGAAGGCTGCCGAAGTCCGGTTCAACGGATTGCTGGTTGGCGAAGTGCGCACCATCGCCATGGATTACAGCAAGGCGGGCAGGGTCGTTGTCACGATCAGGGTTCTCGCGAACACGCCGGTCACCACCGATACGCTGGCCACGCTGGAGGCGATGGGCTTTACCGGCGTTTCGTTCGTGCAGCTTCTGAGTGACGGCACCGACGACAAGCCTGGTGTACCGCTGACCGTCGCGGACGGCGAGGAATACGCCACGATCAGGACGCGCGCCGCCGCCCCGGGCACCACGCGCTCGGCCTCTGAAATCCTCGCGTCCACCCTGCAGGCGCTCGACGCCGCTGCCGAGTATATGAGCGACGAGAACATCGTCAGGCTCACCGAGACGCTCGAGGGGATCGAGACCGCCTCGGGCGAGTATGTCGCCCAGAGCGGCGGCTACAAGCAGGCGATCGTTGATGCCCGCAACAACATGGCCGAACTCAATCGGTTCGCGGCGACATGGGAGACCGCGTCGGCGGATGAATTGCCGGCGACGATCACGAGCCTGCGCGAGGCCGCCAAGGACCTTGAAAAATTGAGCGCCGATCTGGATGCGACGGTTACGGAAAAGCGTGCGTCGCTGTCCGGCCTGTCGTCGGGTGCACTGGCGGATATCTCCGCGTTCTCGACCGAAATCCGGCGGGCGGCTGCGCCGTTCAACACTACGATGGAACATCTTGAGGATGATCGGATCGAGATGCTGTTCAAACCCGATCCGCCGGTCGTCGACCTGCCAACGCCATAAACCGGTACCTTGCCGGCGGGTTATTCTGAATCGACCGCCGGTTCGGGGATGGCGCGCTCTTGCGGCACAGCCGGCCCTGCCTCTTCACCAGGTATGGCGTCGGAAGGCAGGGCGTCGTCCCCTGGCTGGTATGCCTCATCGGAGATCAGAGCTTCTGTCGGAGGCGATAAATCTGCAGGCGCCGCCTCCTGGCCGACCGGCTCATCTGGCAGAGCAATAAGCTTTGCCGGCGCCGTGGCGGGCGCGGCGGTTTCCACATGGTAATTGTTCACCAAATATTGGTTGGCGATTTCGGCAATGTACATGTCGAGATTGTTGTCGCTGGCTCCGAAGCTCCAGGCGCCCGCCAGCGCGCTCGACGACTTGGCGATTGTGGGGCTCCCTATCAGGGCCCCGGTGTCGCCATCGACGAGTTGAATATCCATGGTTATCTCGGAATCACCAGCGAGTCCGCCAACGAAAAAGCGGGTGCCGCCGCCGACAATCTTCAATGAAACGACATACGGCGCGACCACCAGCTTACGCCCGTTCGCCGGTGCGTTGGCGGTCCACTCGGAAAACGTTGCCCCAAGCACTGTACGGAGCTGGGATTCTAGGCCCTTGGCGGCTTTGACCTTTTTTTCTTCTTTCGCAACGGCGTCGCTGTAAGTCAGTGGCACGACCTCGAATGTGCTGAATTCCGAGAGATCCACGGTCAGAGGCGCAAGCTTTCCCGCTTCCTCTTCAATGATGACCTTCTGTCTGGCGCTTCGCTCCTCCCTTTTTGCGTCCTCCGCCTCGATCGTCTTTTTCGTTTTCGCGGCCGCGGGTGTCGTGGCGAGAGTGCTCACGGCAAGAATCAGACAAACAAGCAATCTCTTCATCACTAATCCCACATGAATAGTACAATAATTCAATTCACTGGAGCATACCGGGACGCGCAACTCGCGTCCACTCGAGGCTCGGAACAGGGCGTGCCATAGTCCCGGCAATGGTCAAGAAGATTGAAATGGGGATGACGCCCTCTTCGGCGAGGCCACGGAGAGGCGCCGGATTTGCGCGCCCTGGCGTGGAGAACTGCTGATATTGCGCGTCCATGGTGTACGGCTGGCCCATTGGGCGCGCCGCGCGCATCGGCGCGCTATGGCCTGCTATTGCGCCGATGGCAGCCACCACAATTGGCGGGAGGGGAATTTCGTCCGGACCTTACGGTGCGTCGGGCGGCGGTTTCGGGCGCCTTGGGCGCTTTCGCCAGGCGAGAATTGTTGTCAGCCGCCACAGGCCACTGACCAGGGCGTAGGTAAGCGCCGACGAGACGACGGCCATCAGCAGCAGTCCCGTGATCAAGGGTTTGCCCAGCGTATCCAGATAGTGCCACCAGAAGCGCAGCCACTCGCCCAGCCCGCTTTCCTTGGGCGTCAGGGTCTCGGCCGTCAACGGACGGGCCTTCACCCCGGTTACCGCCTCGCCGACACGGTAGGCGAAATAATAGATTGGGCCAAAGGTCACCGGGTTGGAGACCAGCGTGCTGACGACGGCGGCCGGGAGATTGGCCCGCAGGGCGAGGGCCGCCGCCGCTGAAAGGGGAATCTGCGCGACCGGGATCAGCAGGCCAAAGAACACGCCAATGGCGCATCCCAGCGCTACTCCACGGCGCGACAGATGCCAGAGACGCGGATGGTGAAGCTTCGGTCCCAGCCATCGCAGCCACCGGTGGCCGCGCATGGTCTCTGCCGCGGGCAAGAAGCGCTTTAGGCTCTTTCTCATCAATGTCCGGCCGGATTGCGGCTTTCGCCTGCACTATTCACACCAGCACTGTGACCCATCGTCCTGCCGTTTCCAATGGTCAACGAGCCATTTGAAGGGCAGGGCGCGGCGTGCCCGCCAGCATTCAGCGGACCTGCGCGCGCTCGCCGTCATGCGCTAATCCTCTACATGATCTGGATCAATTCGAGTGCCCGCTCCAGCATATTATCGTGGCCTGACACAAACAGTGGAGCGAGCGATGACGGCAGCAGGTGAAGAGCGGGAATCAACCGAGGGCGTCGCCGTGTTCGAGACGGCGGCCGGTTTCCAGCAGGCGATCGATGAATTGCCGAGGCCGGGTCTTGATCGCGTGGAGATGAGCCTGTCCGCACGCAGGCGGACCGTCGACGAGACGCCGGGTCATGCCGGCCGGAGGGCGAGGGAGATCGAGGACGATCCGATGGCGCCGTATACGTTCTGCATCCCGTCTGACGCTATCGCGGATGCGAAGGGGGCGGGGCGATGAACCAGGCAAGAGGCCTGTTTGGCGACGTCCTGGCGATATCGACGGTTGCCTTTGCGGCGCTGTGTATCCTCGCGGCCCTCTACTTTTTCTGGGGGAAAAAGGCAGGCTGGGGCGGAAAGTTTTTCATGCTCTGCATCCTTCTGGCGTCGCTTCTGATCATCGCGACAGTGGCGCGCATCTGGATTTACTGAGGGAATACCGCCCGCGCCGGCAATCTGCCCCGATGTGCGGGTGAAGTCTCCGCTTGAGACCAGGTGGCGGCCGCTAGTCCAGCCAGCCATGACTGCGGACTGCGTCGCCGAGCACCCGGGCCAAGGGAATGGATGCGATCGGACTTGATGTCGAATCCGATGCGCGCAGGCGCGAGATGCCGTGGCTGGCCAACCGCTCAAGGTCTGCTTCTGAGGCCAGCGAATGCGTTACCACCGCTTCCACCCCCGTCGCGCCTGCATCCTGGAGCAGCCGCGCACAGGCAATCAACGTGGTGCCGCTGGACACCATGTCGTCGACCAGCATCGCCGGTCGATCACGCACCGAGGCAATATCCGGAATAGCCAGGTCAACCTTGCGGTCCCCGATGCGAACCTTTTCGCCAATCAGCACCTCAAGGCCGAGCGGACGGGCAATGCTCTCCACCCAGGGACGGGATTCGCTGTCCGGTCCTACCAGAACCGTACGGGGATCGAGATCGTCTGCGATGGCCTGCACGAGGGCCGAAGATGCGGAAACGGCAATGGCAGGGATTCCGCCGAACGCTTCGTCCAGTTTCCTGATGCGATGAAGATGCGGATCGACGGTGACCACCCCGTCAAACCATGTCGCCAGGAACTTGCCGATGACCTGCTGGCTCACAGCCTCGCCGTCGTGGAAGGCCTTGTCCTGGCGCATATATGCAAGATACGGCGCAACCAGGACGATCCGTTTCGTTCCCTGGTCCCGCAAGACTGACGCTGCCAGCAGCAATTCGATCAACTTGTCATTCGGATGATCGAGCGAGCGAAACAACAACGCCGTGGAGGCACTGCCGTGAACCCGGACAAGGCTTTCGCCATCGGGAAAACGATGCAGGTCGATCGGTCGTAGCGGAATTCCGCAATAGTCGGCCAACACCGCAGCCTGCGGCGTGCCGTCGGGAAAGGCGAAGACAGCCGAACTCATGGCGTCACCGTGTAGCCCGAGGTCGTCGACGCCAGTTCGCGGGCATAGACCAGCCCAGTCTCCGAATGGGCGTGGATGCGGTAGAGAACCTCATCCTGTCGAACTTGATCGCCGACCTTTCGTAGCAGGTCGATGCCTGCGCCCTTGTCCATCGGCGCGCCCGCGAGGCGAGCAATACGGGCGATCAGATGGCAATCGATCGCAGCGATCCTGCCGGCGGTGGGGGAAAGGGTTTCGTGCTGGTGGATACCGGGCTCCAGAACTTCCGTGCGCCGCCCCTGGGCGTCGATCAGCCGCTCCATTGCCGCCAGCGCCTCGCCCGAGCCGAGCAATTCCATTGCCCGGGCATAGCCGCGTCCTCCCACGAGAGCGGGATCGAATTCGAGCACCCGGCCGGCAAGCATCAGCGCCCGGTCCCGCAGATCGGCCGGCGCGTCGTCCTCGTTTCGCAGCACCGCCATGACATCTCGCGCCTCAAGAACCGGGCCGACGCCTCGGCCGATGGGTTGTGATCCATCTGTAAAGACCACATCGAGGACCAGACCCAGCTTGTGGCCGACATACTCGAAGAGTTTACGCAGGCGAACCCCTTCGCGCTTCGACCGCACCTTGGCGCTCGGCCCAATGGGAATATCGATAAGAAGGTGGGTCGAGCCCGCGGCGAGCTTCTTCGACAATATCGAGGCGACCATCTGCTCGAATGTGTCGATGCGCAGGGGGCGCTCGACGGTGATCAGGATGTCGTCTGCGGGCGAAAGGTTTACGCGCCCGCCCCAAGCAAGCACCGCATGCTCCTGCTCGACGACAGAAATGAGCTTGTCTTCCGCCAGATCTACCGCCGCGAGAACCTCCATCGTGTCCGCGGTTCCCGACGGAGAGGTGATCGCGCGGGACGAGGTCTTGGGCATGGTCAGACCATGCGCTGCGACAATGGGCACCACGATCATGGACGTCCGATTCCCCGGTATTCCCCCGATGCAGTGTTTGTCGACCACGATGTCGGCGCCCCAGCGCATGCGTCGGCCGGCGTCAGCCATTGCGCGGGTGAGAGCGAGCGTCTCGTGGGTTGTCATGAAACCGGCACAGGCAACCAGGAACGCGCCGATCTCCATCGGCGAGTATCGATAGGCTGCTATATCCTGAATGATCTCCCGGATATCGGCGTCGTCCAGGGAATCGCCATCGATCTTTCGGCGGACATGTTCCAGGCTGTGCGGAACCGGCGCCTGCCTGAAGGTGACTTCGCTGCCCTCGGGCAATCCAAGTCGCCGGAATGCCTGCTCGCCGAGACCGATCGTGCCGGGTTCCAGCAGGCGCGCATCATCGACGATTGCGAGCGTCGCCAGGATCGAGACACTGCCGTTGCCGATTTCCAGTTTTCGCAGCGCCTGGAACTGTTCGGGCGAGTAGCCCTTCGCCTCGCGCAAGAGGAAGGCCGTGTTGTCCGGGTGGGTATCGATGGCGATACGCTTGATCTTCATTGTCTAGAATCTTGCCCCTGTTGCACCGCCAAGACCACGGGCGTGTTCAGCGTATGTCGAATACCCGGCTCTTGTCCGAATTCTGGCAGAGACCATCAGATACCTGCGGAGCGCCCCGTGCCGCAAGGTCTTCAGGAAACGCCTTGTCACAAGCCAGTGAGTTGAGAGGGTCTGGGCATTCACATGCCGGACCGATGGCAGAAATCTGCAAATCCCCTGCTGGGGTATTTGGCCATACCCAAGGCGATATCCCGGATCTTATGGGATGCAAGGCTGACCCATGTTCACCAGTGAACGGCGCAACCCCCAAGAAACCGCAGACAACCGCGGTTTTTGAGCTGCTATGTTCTGTCTTGGGAGTGGGTGATGGTGCCAGGGGCGGAATCTAAGTCGGATGTTATCTAATTGGATTAAAAAAATATTTAGAAAGGTGGTTTACATGAGATACCCCATGAGATACCCCCGAAATCGGTTGATGTTTACCACACTCGCGTGATTCCCTAATTCGATTCCACTTTTCCATTAGAAGGGCAAGATTCACGATCTTGTGATCCGTCAGAGGAATGCGGTTCCTCTCAGTAAGGCGTCGTACGCATCAATCCCGATAGCTCCATGCTGTGACCTTTCCGATCGATCCGAAGATGGCGTCGATACCTTGATTAGGGGGATCACTCTCCTGCACTTTTCTCTGCCCAGGCCAGCCACTGGGCCATGCTCTGACCAGCCAGGTTCTGATCCGGAACAGAGTTTGTCGCCTTGAGCGTCGCGAGAAAGGTCTGGGCGGTCTCTGCTAAAGGTGATTCCCTATCCGACATAGCTACCGGCCGTCTTCTTGTCAGGGACGATGGAAGCAGATGAGGTGTGCCGAGACGGGTGTTGAAGAACTGCACCATTGAGAGGGATAGGGATGTTCCGCCTCTATCCCCATCGCCTATCCCCGTGCATAGGCGGACACTGATTCACACTCTGTAACCATTCGGGCGAACTCCCAACCGTGACTTCATTCGCTCCGTCCTACTCTCTTCACGAGAAGCGCGGGCGGCGCACGGAAGGGCTTGACGCGGCGAGCGCGAGGCTTTTCAATACCCGGATTGGGTATGGGAGGCATTCATGAATCTATT
Organism: Emcibacter sp. SYSU 3D8; assembly: GCF_039655875.1. Taxonomy (NCBI): domain Bacteria; kingdom Pseudomonadati; phylum Pseudomonadota; class Alphaproteobacteria; order Emcibacterales; family Emcibacteraceae; genus Emcibacter; species Emcibacter sp. SYSU 3D8. The sequence continues at coordinate 404,927 of NZ_JBBYXK010000004.1, forward strand.
GTTCAAACGTGACCAAACCTCGATGCCGCGATTTGTCCGGTTCAAGCTCTGGAGCAAGATCGACCTCGAGCAATCCGAACTCGCTATCCTCAACCGCTACGCTCTCGACAAGGCCATCCTGGTCGACATCTTCCAGCCCAATCTGCTGCGGAATGCGATCCTTGTCGGTATCGGGGCGGCGGTCGCGGCATATTTGCTGCTGGGCGCCATGGATGTCGGTTCCTCGCTGAAGATCATCCTGGTCCTCGTGGCTGCGGGCGGCGCCGGCTGGTTCCACTACGACCGGAAGCGCGAGACGGTGTTTGTCCGAGACCTCATTCATGGCAGGCACTTTAGTTGCGACAGCGTGATCGACCTGGCTCGCCGGGAAGCCTGGCTGAAGACCATCACCGGGTATTTGCGGGACGTGATGGAGAGCGCCAAGAACTGGGACGGCACGGAGACGATCCCGATCCCGGCTTCCGATCCTGACCGCGCGAAGCTGCTGATGATCAAGGGGCCATGATTCACCTCGCCGCCCGGCTCCACGCCTTCGTCTACGGGCTGTTTCAGCCGAGCGACGAAGCGGCCGCGAGGCAACTGCACCGGGAGGTGCGATCCCTGCTTGCCGAACACGGCCTGTCCCGGCCCGCCGGCAGACGGGAACTGGCGTTGTCGTTGGCGCAAGAGGCCGTCCGTATGACCGGCCTGCCGGGTCAGGACCACGCCATCGACGTCCTGACCGCGCTGGCGCTCAAGCTGTTCGATTACGAGTCCCTGTTCATCCTGCCGGACTTCGCATTCTCTGGGCGTCGTTCGGTCTCGCAGTGGTGGGCGCTGAAAGATCAGTTGACCGCCCAGAAGGAGTTGCTCACGGATTTCGATGCCGTATGCGCGCATGTGGTGACGGCGCTTGCCAACTGCCATGCGGCGACGGAACTGTCTCTCCCGATCGCACCCGCCGATGGACTGGACGCGATCACCATTCCAGTGCCGCGGACCAGCCTGATGAAGAGCGTCGGCGCCGTGGCGGACCAGGTTGTGCTGGCGTTCTTCGACGAGGAGATCGAGGCGCGCAGGCTGTTCCCCCGGCTGCGCCGGCGGCTGGACGGCAATGTGATCACGGCGTCGGGCGGCAACCCGGACGACCCGCGCGGCTTCACGCGGGCGGTGAAGCTGCCGTCGCAGTCGGACATCAAGGATCCCGAGGCGCTCATCGGCGCCTATCTCGGCGGCACGCCACTACCGATGTTGTTCGCCGGCATGGCCGACTTCGCCCTGCCGGCAAGCGCCCGCCTGGAGCATCACCACATCGTCGCCGGCACCGGCCACGGCAAGACGCAGGCGCTGCAATACCTGGTTGGACACGATCTCGACGCGGTCGCGCGCGGCGCGGCATCGGTCGTGGTGCTCGACAGCCAGGGCGACCTGATCAACATGATCTCGAGGCTGAGCCTGTTCGCGCCGGGCGGCCCGCTCTATGACCGTATCTGCATCATCGACCCGACCGACGTCGAGTGGCCGGTGTCGCTCAACCTGTTCGACGTGGGCATGGAGCGCCTCAACAGCTACCCACAACTGGAGCGCGAGCGGCTGACCAACTCCATCCTGGAGCTGTACGATTTCGTGCTGGGCTCGCTGCTGGCGGCGGAGATGACCCAGAAGCAGAGTGTCATCTTCCGTTACGTCACCCGCCTGATGCTGCACATCCCCAATGCCACCATCCACACGCTGCGCGAGTTGATGGAACCCAGGAGCGAGGTGAAGTTCGCCAGCCACATCGCCAAGCTGGGCGGTACGCCTCGGCATTTCTTCGAGACCGAGTTCGGCTCGAAGGAATTCGAGCAGACGAGGAAGCAGGTGTTGCGGCGGTTGTGGGGCATCCTGGAGAACCAGACCTTCGAGCGGATGTTCTCGCATCCCCGATCGAAGCTCGACCTGTTCGCCGAGATGAATGCCGGCAAGGTCATCCTGATCAATACCGCCAAGGACCTCTTGAAGGAAACCGGCACGGAGATCTTCGGGCGCTTCTTCATCGCGTTGATCGCCCAGGCGGCCCAGGAGCGGGCCGTGCTGGCGCCGGAGAAGCGGATGCCCACCTTCGTTTACATCGACGAGGCCGCCGACTACTTCGACCACAATATCGGGATTATTTTGTCCCAAGCCCGCAAGTACAATGTGGGCATGGTGCTGGCCCACCAGTATCTGGGGCAGCTCGATCCCAGGCTGCAGGAAGCGTTCTCCGCTAACACCTCCATCAAGTTCGCCGGCGGCGTCTCCGCCAGGGACGCAAGGGCGCTGGCACAGATGATGGGCTGTGATCCGGCGCTGATCGAAGCCCAACCGAAACTGTCCTTCGCCGCCTCGGTGCGCGGCATCACCAAGGGCGCCGTGCCGTTGCAGTTCCCCTATGGCTCCATGGAGGAGATGCCACGCATGTCGGCCAGTGACAGCCAGGCGCTGCGGGCATCCATGCGCCGCAAATACGCTGTCCATTACACCGAACTGGATGGCGTCGGAGGGGCCGCGTTCCCGAACAGAGGTGCGGCGCAGGCACGGCCTTCGGAGAGTCCACCCACGATCGAACCGCCAGCGGCCGACCCAGCCCTGCACCAGGATCTGGACACGCTGAACACCGACCCGTCGCCCAACTGGTGATCCGGCATGGCTTCCGGCGAGACCCATGACCGGCTAAGCCGACGCCACCGCAATCGGCGCACCTCGACCGGCAAGCGCATCGCGCCCACGGAACGTGACCTGCTCTGGTTCCAGAAGATCCACGAACATGGTCCATTGTCCTCCACCTACCTGCATGCCTTCACGAAGCATGCGTGGCGTAGCGACAAGCGCGCCCGGGACCGTCTCACCGACCTGTTCAACGAAACCGACACGCGCCATGGCGGCGCCTATCTGGATCGGCCCTGGCAACAGTTCCGTACCTTTGATTCCAGGTACAACGATCTGGTCTATAGTCTCACCGACGCCTCACGGGCGGCGCTCAAGGGCCACGATCTCTGGCATGACCGTGCGGAGCGGCCCGCGAGCCCCTGGACGCATGCGTACATGGTCGCCTGCATCACCGCGTCGATCGAGCTCGCAGCCCTCGCCGATCCCGTCCTCACCTACATCCCGCAACATGCGATCCTTGAACGGGCTGGAGCCGACCTGCGCAGCCCTGTTGCCATCGAGAACCCGCGGAGCGGCAAGATCGAGGAACGCGATCTCATTCCCGATGCCCTGTTCGGACTGGAATACCAGCAAGGAGGGGAGCGCCGTTTTCGCTTCTTCCTGGTCGAGGCCGATCGCGCAACGGAACCATCCCGCACGCAAGTCTTCAATCGCAAGAGTCATCTTCGGACGTTTCTGCAGTACCGGGAGTATGTCGGCCGCCAGCTCTATAAGCAGCACCTGAACCTGAGCGCCGCATTGCTCGTGCTTAATGTCACGACCAGCCCACGCGCCGAGGAGAACATGCTGCGACTGGTCGGCGAGCTCTCGCCCACAGGCAACAGCTACCTGCTGTTTCGGACGGCTGAACAGTTCGGCAGGTATTTCAAGCCACCGAGTATCATGGATGAGCTTGCGACCGGACCGTGGCGCCGCGCCGGCTGGGACGGTCTGCGCATCGACCAGCCTGCTTGACCGGGGGCAAGCGTGCATCGCCGGAGACGCCTTATCCCCAAAATGCGCGTCCCCGAACACCCACGGAGGGCTCCTCTTTAGTACAATGAAGAGGATTTATGCATGAATTCATAAGGCAAGCTCAACGCGCTGCGATTGTCATTGTCCTGGTCACGTCGTTTTCGTTCGCACCAATCTTTCCCGAATCGGCGCTGGCCGCGAGTGGCGGCTTCGTGGCGTCCGCACAGGCCTGGGTGGAACGGGTCGCAGGCTGGTTTCCGGGTCTGTTCCGCAAAGAGGCGCCGCCTCCGCGCGAGACATTTCCAACAACCATCACCATAGTCCGCGAGGAAATTCCTGAACCACGACCGGTTTGGCCATCCGACGCATCTGCACCGGCAAATGCGCCGACCATCATTCAACGGATCACGGAGGTGGTGCCAGGGCCGGCGGCCATAGTGGTCGGCGTTCCCATGGATTTGTTCAATCACCAGGTCGACGCCATCTACGACAGCATGTCCGATGCCGACAGCGCGCTAGGCAGGCGCATCAGCGCGCTGTCGGAGGCAGTGACCACGGCAAGCGCGACGATCACCAATCTCGTCGCGACCACACTCACGGTCTCCGGCACCGGTACCTTCGACACCGCCTCTACCACTAGTCTCATTATCTCGGGGGCATCAAACGGCCTCCTCAAGACAAATGCGTCGGGAGCCGTCTCAGTTGCAACGGCCGGCACCGACTACGAGAATCCGCTCACCTTCGCGTACCCCTTCACGCGCTCGTCGAACGCTGTAAGCCTCGCGTTTGGCACCACCACTGCAAACGAGTGGGGTGCACTTCAGAAATTCACCAATGCATCGTCGACGCGCCTCTCCGCCGCCTTTGCAGAGTTTGGCGGCACCGCGACCACGACGTTCACGATGGACGGGAAAGCAGGCGTCGGCACCACGTCGCCCTGGGCTCAGCTTTCCGTCAATCCAACCTCGGCAAACGGCAGTGCGCCAGCGTTTGTGATTGGTTCGTCGACCGGCACTAGCCTGGTCGTTACGAATGGAGGGTATGTTGGCATCGGCACCCCGGCACCCACCGCGCTACTGCATCTACGGGCAGGAACATCGAGCGCCGCTCCACTCAAGCTCTCCAGCGGCGGCTTGCTGACAGCGCCGGAAACCGGATCCGTCGAATATGACGGCACCCATTTCTACGGCACGGTCGGCTCCATCCGGCATCAACTGGACCAGCAGGCAAGCCTTGGCTTGAATTCCAGCAAGGGGGTCGTCCTGGGCGATTCGACCATTGCGTCGTATCTGGGACAGAACGAAGTCGGCTATTACCTGTTGACGAGTTCCGACGGCCTGATCGGCACGACCGTCACGACGCTCGCGCAGCCAGGGCATACGATTGATCAGCAGAAAGCCCTGTGGACGGCGGATTCGAACAAGGCGACCTATGATTGGATCATCGTCCAGGTCGGCTTGAACGATCTCCTCTATTCGGAATCCGCGGCGACGGCGCTGGCCCGGTATCAATCGCTCATCGATACCATCAACGCGGAAAAAAAGGCCTCGGCTGTCGTGGTCGTCGCGACCATGACCCCGCTGAAGCAAAGATTGATCGATCTGTACGGCGCGTCCAATGGCGCGATCAGCTACCAGAAATGGCTCGACATGAATGTCGCCATCATGGGTGGCGGCGCCAACGCCATCACCGGCGTGCAGTACCGGGTCCACAATCACACCACCGAACTGGATGACGGAACCGGCAATCTGGCGGCCATCTACAACATCGATAATGTCCATGAGAACAACGCGGCACGGGTCATCATCGCCAGCGCTTGGCGAGCGGCGCTAAACCGCGCGGAATATCTGGGGAGCGTCTCGCCGTCGGATACGCTCAATTACTGGAACTCCAACGGTTCGGTTACATCCTTGAAGAGCGGCACCGTCGGCATCGGCATCACCACGTCTCTGGCCAAGCTCGCCGTCAAGGGTGACGGCGCCAGCACCGGACTGCTCGCCCAGTTCTCCGACTCAGCCGATACCGCGCGCCTGACGCTTCGCGATAACGGCTATCTGTCGGTTGGCACCACCTCTTCCGTGCTGCCGGTTACCATGCAGTACAGCGGTACGCCGACGTACAGAACTATCGCCAGCAATCTTCTCCTGAAGGGGACGGTGGCTGGTCTGATGATGGAATCCGATACCGGTGCGTCGGGCATGTACGACTACAATGGCAACACGGTATTCTACTCCCATAGCGGTGCGGGAAATATCACCAGCGCCGACATTCGCCTGGTCATCAATCAAACCACCGGCAACGTCGGCATCGGCACAACCTCGCCCTTCGCGAAACTCGCCGTCACCGGGAATCTGGCCGTCGGCAGCGCGGGAAGTGACACACTATTCGTCGATGGTTCGGGACGGTATGTCGGCATCAGGACCACCGCACCTGCCGTTCCGCTCGCGGTCAACGGCAATGCCCGGTTCAACGGGAGCGTAACGCTGAGTGCGAACGGCCTTTCGGCTGGCAACCTGGCTACAGTCAGTTATGACAACCAGGACCTGACTCTCTCCACCACCGGGGGCACCGGACACATTCTTTTCACTCCGGTCGGCAACGTCGGAATCGGCACCACGTCACCTTGGCGAAAACTCAGCGTGACCGGCACCGTCGGCTTCGACGGGCTGACTGGAAGCACTGGCGCGGGCTCTCTCTGTCTCGATGCTAACAAGCAGGTTGTCTACAACAGCGCCTCGGATTCCTGCCTCTCTTCAACGCGGGCCACCAAGCACGACATTCAGGACCAAACTCTGGACGAGCTTGCGGCTGTGAACGCGCTTGCGCCGGTTTCCTTCGTGTACAATACCGGCGACACGCGCACACGCTTCGGCTTCATCGCGGAGGACGCCGCCGCGGTTGACCCGCATCTTGCAACCTATGATGCGAACGGCAACATCAGCGGTATCGACGATCGCGCCATCGTCTCGGTGGTCGTCGGAGCCATCAAGCAACTGTGGCAGTACGTCACGACGCGCTTTGACGCGCAGGATGCTCGCATCACGGAACTTGAAGCCGAGGTCGCCGCTCTCAAGGACGAACTCGACATCGATAACGACGGAAACAATGCCCCGAGCGACGATGCACCACCCGACGAGACGCCTTCACAGGCACCGTCAGGAAACGATGCACCGGCGACCGATGGCGAAACACCAGACGAAGCAGCCAGCCCAAGCGGGAGCGAAACCGAGCCTGATCAGCCAGACGCTGGCGGCGACGAGACGCAAGAGCTACCCGCCGATGGTGCTGAAAACGCCGTCGATGATGGATCAGGATCACCATCACCTGACCCACTTCCGGCAGCCGAAAGCTAACGCGACAAAACTGCCGTCGGTATCTGGTCCTGCGGGATGGTCTGGGCGCTGAAAGGAAGTGACGGCTCCCCGTCGATCATTAGCTTCAGGTAGATATTGTGGTTGGGCAGCAACAGCAAATCCTGGTCGATGAAGGGTGGTGCGAGTTCACGTGCGACCAGCGGGGCGTCCTCGGCGCCTAGTCGAAAGCTCACCAGCGTGCCCGCATTGCCGAGCACCGCGTGCTGCACGTCGGGCTCGAGTTGGTGCAGATATTGATGGGCAAGAATGAGCCCGACGCCGTACTTGCGCAGTTCCGCCGCCATATTGGCGACGCTGAGCGTGGTGAAGTTCTGGAACTCGTCCACGTATAGATAGAACGGGCGCCGTTCGGATGCTGGCGTGTCGGCGCGGCTGAAGGCGGCAAGCCCCAGTGCCGTCACCAGCAGACCCCCCAGCATTCTGGCCGAGTCCTCGCCGATCTGGCCCTTCGACAGGTTGATGACGAGAATCTGCCCCTGATCCATGATCCGGCGCAGCCGCAGCCGGTTATCGGGTTCGGTCAGGAATCGGAACAGACGAGGGTCGGCCATCAGCGCGCCCACCTTGTTCTGGATCGGCGCGACCGCCTCGGCCCGGTAGCGGGGATTATAGGCGGGGTATTCTTTCTTCCAGAACTGGCGCACCTGGTCGTTGGTGAGCTTGCCGGCAACCTCGGCGCGGAATTCCTTGTCGGTGTAGAGCCGTGAGATGTCGGCCAGGGTGGTATCTGGACACTCCAGCAGCGCCAGCAGGGTATGGCGCAATATGTGCTCCATGCGCTGGCCCCAGGCCAGCGGCCACATCTTCTGGAATACCTCCATCATGCCCGAGGCGACCAATGACCGCTTGTCGGGCGGCACGAAGGTCAGCGGGTTGTAGCGGTAGGGCTGGTCCGGATCGGCGATGTTGACATAGGTCAGTTCACCCACTCGGTTCGCCGGCACCCGTGCGACCACCCGTTCGGCGAGATCGCCGTGTGGGTCGATCAGGCAGCAGCCGCGCCCGGCGTCGATGTCCTGGGCGAGCAGGGTTTCCAGCAGGGTCGACTTGCCGGTGCCGGTCTTGCCGATGACGTAGACATGGCTCAGCCGGTCAGCCTGCCTGATACCAAACGGCACATGCCGCGCCCGGTGGTTGGTGACCGCGAAGTAGGAGATGTCTTCCCTGGGTATCTGCCGTTGCATCCCCGCATGATGTCAGCGGCGATGCCCTTCGTGCAGACGCGAGATGGTGCCATTAGAGGTATGGAATGCCCCGTGCCGAGGGCCGTCACGCGACCCTGGGCCATCCCGGTCCCGGTACCTGGAGAAGGCTGACGCAAGCTCAGTCCAAACCGGCTACTACGCCGGTTTATCCGTTTGACCGAGCCACCGAGTTTTTCGGAGACCTTTTCCGCCCGGATCCGCGAGCACGGCCAAGCCCGATCTTCTTGGCATGCGCGCGCCGCATTTCGGCATAGTTCGGCGCCACCATCGGGTAGTCCGCCGGCAGGTTCCAGCGCTCGCGGTATTGCTCCGGCGACAGGTTGTAGGACGTCCGCAGGTGGCGCTTCAGCATCTTCAACCGCCTCCCGTCCTCCAGGCAGACGAGGTAGTCGGGGGTGACCGAGCGACGGATCGGCACCGCCGGCCTCGGCACCTCGGCTTCGATCGTGGGGGGCGCGGCTCCAAGCCCGCTCAGCTTTGCAAAAACACTCTCGATCAGCTGCGGCAGATCGGCCGTGGCCACCTTGTTCTTCGAAATGTGCGCGGAGACTATGTCCGATGTCAGCATCAACAGGTCGCCATGATCCACAGGGTCGGTCTGCGCGTCGTCCATGCTTGGCTCCTCGAGGCAAATGCGGTTGACCGCTTGTAGAGTATCCATGGCGTATCGCAAGAAATACATGAACCGGAAGTCGAATTATGTAGAGGAACTCATCCATCCATTGACGGTCCATGCTCGAGAACAACCCGTTGTTATTGATCACGCGGCGGATTGCGGCCATCAACCCGATGGAAATTGCCAATTCGGCATCATTCCCTGTCTTTGACCGCGGCGCCAGCGCGGGAGAATGGGGGCGGATCTGATCTTTCACAGACCGCCTGACCGACGACCCGGGACGCCCGAAGGCTCCCAGGCGGCAGGCTCCATTCTCAACATCGGGAGAACCATCATGAGCACCCAGCTCATTACCATTGCGTTGTCTTCGCTCATCCGGGCGGAAGCCAACGTCAGAAAGACCGCGACCCATGCCGACATCGGCCAGTTGGCCGCCAGCATCGAAGCCCATGGCCTGCTCGAGAACCTGATCGTCACGTCGCTCGAGGACGGCCACTACGCGGTCGTCGCCGGCGGGCGGCGCCTCGCCGCTCTCGGCCTGCTCCGGGACCAGGGCAAGATCGAGGCCGACCATCCCGTGCCGTGCCAGGTCCGCGAGCCGGGCGAGGCGCGGGAGCTTTTCGAGCTTTCGCTCGCCGAGAACGTGATCCGGGCGCCGTTGCACCCGGCCGACCAGTTCGAGGCGTTCCGGGACCTGCAACTGCAGGGCCTGGGCGCGGAAGAGACCGCCGCCCGTTTCGGGATGCCGGTGTCGACCGTGCTGCAGCGCCTCAAGCTGGCCGCCGTCAGTCCGCGGCTTCTCGCCGAATACCGCGAAGAGCGGATGACACTGGAGCAGTTGATGGCGTTCACCATCTCGGACGACATCGACGCCCAGGAAGCGATCTGGTTCGATCTGCCCCACTACGACCGCACCCCCGCCTATATCAGGCGGCTGCTGACCAGAAGTCAGGTCGAGGGCCGTGACCGCCGCGCTCGCTTCATCGGCTCGGAGGCCTATGAAGCGGCGGGCGGCATCATCGCCCGGGACCTGTTCCAGCCGGAGACCGACGGCTACTTCAGCGACAGCCAGCTGCTCGACCGCCTGGTCGGAGAGCGGCTCGCCGCCGAGGCGGAGGCGCTCAAGGCCGAGGGCTGGGGCTGGGTCGATGTCTGCCATGAGATCGACTACGGCCATCTGGGACGCTTCGGTCGGGTTCGCCCGGTCGAGCGGCCGCTGTCCGATGAAGAGGAGGCCCGCCTGTCCGCTCTTGCCACCCGGTACGATGAACTCGTGTCGGCGCTGGATGAGGACGAACAGTCGGACGAACTCGACACGGTGACGGCGGAGATGCAGGCGATCCAGGACGGCCGCGTGGTCTGGTCCGAGGACGTCAAGGCGAATGCCGGCGCCGTCCTCAGCCTCGACTACACCGGCGCCCTCGTCGTCACGCGGGGGCTGGTGCGTCCCGAAGACCGGCAGGATGATGTGTCGGGGAACAAGAAGTCTCGCCGTGCCAATGGAAACGGCGCGGACGATATTCTCTCCGATACCCTGATGGCGGAACTCACCGCGCACCGGACGGCCGCCCTCCAGGCGGTGTTGGCCACCAAACCGGACCAGGCCTTGAACGCGCTCGTCGTCGCCATGGCGTCGCGCCTGTTCTATAGCCTGCCGGTGCCCTGTTGCATCGACGTCCGGCCTGTCCCGACCGACCCGTCCCATGGCAGGGACACGGTGGGAGCGAGCCCGGCCCTGGCTGAGTTGATGAAACTCACTGAGGCCTGGTCCGAGCGGTTGCCGGATCAGCCCGGCGATCTGTTGACCTGGGTGATGGACGCCGATATCGAGACCAAGCTCGATCTGCTCGCCTACTGCACTGCCCGAACGGTCAACGCCATCGTGCTGCCGAACGGCCAGGCCAACGGTGGTTGCATCGAACAATCACACCGTCTCGCCGAGTCCGTCGGGCTCGATATGACGGCGTGGTGGTCGCCGACGCAGGCAACCTACTTCAGCCGGGTCACCCGCGAGCAGATCGGCAAGGCGGTCGGCGAGGCGGTCTCCAAACGGTCGGCACAGAAGCTGGCGAAGGCCAAGACCAAGAAGGTCATGGCCGAAGAGGCGGAACGGCTGATGGCCGGCAAGGCTTGGCTGCCTGCCCCGCTGCGCTCCAGCCCGGTCGCCTGACAAGTACCTCATGGGCCGCCACGGCGGCCCATTTTCTTTGCCTCCCCGTCACGCGGGAGTCCCGGAATGGTCCGGGACTCCCGCCGTGAACAGGAGGCAATCATGCACAGCGAGAGTTCATCACCACTGGCACGGGACGTGCACCGCGCCATCACCGAGAAAATCGTGGACGCCATCAAGGCCGGCGCGGGCACGTTCCAGATGCCTTGGCATCGTGGAGCAAACGTCACCAGGCCGGTCAATGCACATACCAAAACCGTCTATCGGGGCATCAACGTGATCGCTCTCTGGGTTCAGTCCATGACAAGGGGCTATCTGTCTGGCTACTGGGCAACCTACCGCCAGTGGCAGAAGCTTGGCGCCCAGGTCAATCGTGGCCAGCACGGGACCGTCATCGTCTTCTACAAGAAGATCGAGCCATCCCCGTCGACCACCGGGGATGAGCAGGACAATCCTCGCCGCAGCCTGTTTGCCCGGGCGTCCCGGGTGTTCAACGCCGAACAGGTCACAGGCTGGGAGCCGCCGTCACCGGAGCCGAAGACCCGCATGGACACGCTGGCCGAGGTGGAAGACTTCACCCAGCGGACCGGTGCACTGATCAGGCATGGCGGTGATGAAGCCTACTATAACCGCAAACATGACGAGATCGTCGTGCCGCCACGCGGTCTGTTCAAGGGAACGTCCACCAGTTCGCCCATGGACAGCTACTACGCGGTCCTGCTCCACGAGATGACCCACTGGACGGGTGCGCCGCACCGTCTTGCCCGCGAGTTCGGGCAGCGGTTCGGCGACAACGCCTATGCCGTGGAGGAACTTGTCGCGGAGTTGGGGTCGGCGTTCCTGTGCGCCGATCTGGGCATTACCAACGAACCCCGGCCGGACCACGCCTCCTATGTCGCATCCTGGCTCAACGTATTGAAACGCGATCCCAAAGCGGTGTTCACGGCGGCAAGCCGGGCCAGCGCCGGCGCGGACTATCTGGCCAATCTGGTCGCCACGGCCAGGTCGGCCTGAAACCGACATGTTCTTTCCAGCCTCGATGCTTGCGCATCGGGGCTTTTCTTATGGGCCGTCCCCAGATCGTCCTGGGAGGTTTTCCACATTGGCACGATCCCGCGTCCTCAGCATTTTGGGCTCGCCTGGTATCCTGAAACACGGAACAAATCCGTTCTTCCGTTCAGCAAATCACCCGCACGAGCCGATGGTCCGGCGCGTGCCGGGTCGCCGTGTTGCGTGCGGGCTCATCGATGGAGTGACCCGTGATCGACGACACCACCACGAACATTCGCTTTCTCAACGATGCCTTCAGGCAAACGCTTGATGGCGGTCCCGTTCTTGTGACCCAAGGCATCAGGGCCCTGGATCCTGCTGTCCAATGCGAGGTCATCAGGCCGGTGCGGCAGTTCGACGCCTTTGGTCCGGACAACGATCCTCACGGTGAACACGACTTTGGCGCGTTCACTGTCGAGGGCCAAAGCATCTTCTGGAAGATCGATTATTACGATCCCTCCATGCAGGGTGGGTCAGAAAATCCCGCCGATCCGGCGGTTACCAGACGCGTTCTGACAATCCTCCTGGCAGACGAATATTGAGTGCATCGCCCTGTGACCTGGTCACAGGGCTTTTCCTATACCGAAGTCGCTGTCCGATGCGCAGGAACTTCCGACCGCGCAGGAACCAGTGGCCAATGATGCCGATCCGGCAAATACCGCGGTCGTGTGACGTTCAGGGAGCCGGCCTATGCTTTCCAGATGGAGCACGACATTCCCATCATATTGACCACGCATGCGGAAGAACGATCGGCCCGGAAGCGCATTACGACGGCTCAGATCGAGCAGGCAATCAGGCGACCCCATGCGGTGTTACCTCAAGGCAATGGTAGCTTCCGCGCCGTCCGAAAGGGCAAGAAGGCAAACCTGGTGGTCGTCTACGCCGAAGGCCTATGTGGAGATGAGCCTGCCCATATTGTGATCACGTCCTTCTACTCCGGCAAATCGACCGGAAGTCAGAACGATCATCCTAGTCGCCTCTAAAATGCAGTCGAGCTGTGGTGCGCTAACACCTCTATGAACCATTCGTCCAGAATTCTCATGAAACCTCGAGCTGTCGTCGGCTCCGATCCAAACCTCTACGCCGCGAAGTATTGAGATAGTATCTCGTATATAGTCTTCATGAAAGTTCGAGGTCTGCCCCGCTCAAGTACACTAGAGCGGACAGAGTGCAACATTGCGATCTCCTGGTATGGAGAAAACAGCGCAATCTCTACGTTTTTTCCCGCCACCGCCAGGTTCGAGGTGGTCGATTTGAGAATTCCGCGCTTTTCCTCGGTTTCCGCCAGAATATAGCTCTGTTGCAGGCCCGTTACGAGTTCGAGGAAATTGACAACCTGTTCGTGCTGGGTAGCCGAATTCGCCCGGTCGAGCTCCTCTCTCAGCCGTAGCTGCTCATCGAGCAGGTCGCGCTTCTTTTCCTGGAACAGCGTCTGGTCGACGGCGCCGTCGAGGAACGCATCGGTCAGCCTGGAAAGGCGCAAGTCGATTTGTTTGATCCGGAACTCGCGGCTTTGCCGCGCGGCGTCCATCGCCTTGACCGCGGCTGCCTCGTTACGGCCGGCAATGTCCATCAGCGCGGCCGCCTCCTTGTCCTCGAAGGAGACCTTTTCCAACAATCCGGTAACTACCTCCTCGAGGCGGGTCTCCCGAACAGAGGTCGTCCGACAGCCCTTGGTGTGGCACCGGTAGTAAACGTGACCCTTCTGGCGCTCACCGATCAGGTGGTAGCCGCAGCAGGTACAGCGAACCATTCGGCGGTAGAGAAAGTCATGCTGGACCGGTCGTGCATACAGCTTGCCGTCGAGCATCCCCTGCACCTGGTCAAACAGCCTCTTCGAGATCAGCGGTTCATGGAGCCCGGCATAGGTCTCGCCCCTGAGTTCAAAAAGCCCGATATAAAAGTTTCTCCTCAAGATCTCCGCCAGCCGATTCACGCCGACTTCGGTGGGGGGGGGGGGGGGGGGGGGGGGGGGGGGGGGGGGGGGGGGGGGGGGGGGGGGGGGGGGGGGGGGGGGGGGGGGGGGGGGGGGGGGGGGGGGGGG